>JBGQGI010000001.1:0-24032 GCA_041497375.1 Candidatus Dormibacteraceae bacterium
ATCAAGACCCAGCCGGTGGCGAGGGCGAGCGCGGCAAAGCCCGGCCCTCTCTCAATCCATTGCATCGCGAGGCGGGCCTGGGTCAGCCGGCCAGCACGCGGGCGACGCGAGCTGCCACCCGCGCGTTGTTGACGACGAGCTCGACGTTCAGCTCGAGGGATCGCCCGCCCGACAGCTCCGCCACGCGCGCCAGGAGCCGGGGCGTCGCCTCGGGGCCGACAACATTGGACAGCTCGCGTGTGGCCCGCAGCACGATCTCCTCCGCGCCCTCGAGCTCGCCGGGTGGCGGGATCGCGACCACCACGCCTCGCGAGCCCGTGGCCCAGGCCGCGCTCAACACCGCGGCCGTCTCCTCCGGTCCATCGACTCGTGTGGGGACTGGGCACCCGCTGTGCCGGCTGTAGAAAGCAGGTAGCTCGTCGCAACCGTATCCGAGCACTGGAACCGAAAGGCTCTCCAGCCTCTCGAGCGTATAGGCCAGGTCGAGGATGATCTTGGCTCCGGCGCAGAAGACGGCGACGGCTGATCGACTGAGCTCGACGAGGTCGGCCGATTGGTCCTCCGGGTGGCCGCGGTGCACTCCGCCGATGCCTCCGGTGGCGAAGCAGCGGATGCCGGCCATCTCCGCAGCGCGCATCGTTGCCGCCACAGTGGTGGCGCCAACCGTATGGCGCACCAGCGCCGGGCCGAGATCGCGCGAGCTCACCTTGGCCGCGCCGCCTGCGAGGCGCTCGACCTCGGCGTCGGTCAAGCCGACCACGATCTGGCCGTCGAGCACACCGATGGTCGCGGGCACCCCGCCTTCCTTTCTTATGGCCGACTCGCAGTCGCGCGCCGCTCGAAGGTTGTGGGGGGAGGGGAGGCCCTGACCCACGATCGAGGTTTCGAGGGCGACCACCGGGCGGCCTCCCGCAAGCGCCTCTGCCACCTCGGGCGACATTCGAAGCAGGTCGCTCAACTCGGCCGGGCCCCGGCTCTGGTCACCGCGCCCGAGGCTACCACCACGGCTTTCTCGGCCGCCTCGAGCGGAGTCGCGCCGTCGAGGTAGGCGACGCAGAAAGCGGCGGCCAGAGCGTCGCCGGCGCCGGAGGCATCGACCTCCTGCACCTTCGGCGCGGGAACGTGCTTCCCGGCAACCCGGCAGCCCTTGGCTCCCATTTTGAGCACAGGCACTTTGGCCAGATCCTCCATTGCGACGCCCAGGGTTTCAGATTCGGCCGTCGTCCCGAACAGCACGTCGGGTTTCAACTGGGCGAGGTCGCGTGCGAACTGAGCGGGCCCGAACTCCCTGAGGCCCGCGACCGACGACAGGTCGATTGACAGCAGCCCGCCGCCTTGCCGCACGAAGTCGATTGCCAATCGCGACGACGCCGCGAGCGGCTTCGTGAACAGCGAGTAGGACGGCACGTGGATCAGGTTGACGCCCCGGAACCAAGATTTCCGCAGGTCGTTGGGCTTGAGGCCGGCGCTGGCGCCGCGCTGGGTCGCCATCGTCCGCTCTCCGTTTGGGCCGACCAGGACCGCGATCATGCCTGTCGGCTCTGGGCCCGAGACCGCGAAGACCTCGACCCCAAGAGCCTCAATCTCGGTCACCAGGCGCCGGCCGCGGTCATCGTCGCCGACCCGGGTGACGAGCCGAACTGGCGAGCCGAGGGCCGCCACCCATGAGCAGAAGTTGGCAGCCTGCCCGCCGCCGCCCACCCGGATCACGGCGGGATTGTCGTCGTCGGGCCGGAGCCGGCCCGACGGGACGATCGTGATATCAAGGACGAGGTCGCCAATCGACAGGATCATCGGTGCCCCGAGGATAGCCGCGTCTCGACTAGCGCATCGCTCCTCTCACCGTCTTGACGATTCGTGCCACCGTCGGCATCGCCGCATCCTCCATCGGCTGCGCCGCGGGCAATGGGACGTGCGGCGTCGTGATGCGGACGATGGGTCCATCGAGGTCGTCAAAGCACTCTTCGGCGGCGATCGACGCGATCTCCGCGCCCCACCCGCACAGTCGCGGGTTCTCCTCGACCGTGAACAGGCGCCCGGTTCTGCTCACCTCGCCGAGGATCGTGCGCGTGTCGAGTGGCACGAGACACCTGACGTCGACGACAGTGGCGTGGATGCCTTCACTCTCGAGCTCGGCAGCTGCTGCCAACGCCCTCGGCACCATGGCGGCAAGAGCCACGATCGTGCAGTCGTTGCCGTGGCGCAGGACCCTGGCCGTGCCGAGGGAGTCGACGTGCTCGCCGTCGGGCACCTCGCCCTTGATGCCGTAGAGCGATTTCTGCTCAAAGAAGAGAACTGGGTCGGGGTCGCGGATGGCCGCGGCCAGCAGGCCTTTGGCATCGGCAGGCGTTGAGGGCGCAACCACCTTCAGGCCAGGCACCGCCATCGCCCAGTTCTCCAGGCTCTGGGAGTGCTGCGCGCCAAAGCGCGAACCGCCCCCGTTGGCGGTCCGGATCACCAGCGGCAGCGACACCTGGCCGTCGGTCATGTACCTGGTCTTGGCGACCTGGTTCGCGATCATGTCCCAGCAGGTGGCTAGAAAGTCAGAGAACATGATCTCGACGATCGGCTTCAGCCCGGTCATGGCCGCGCCCATCGCAGCGCCGACGATTGCCTGCTCCGAGATCGGCGTGTCGCGCACGCGGTCGGGGCCGAACTGGTCGAGCAATCCGACCGTGGCTTTGAAGACGCCGCCTGCGGCGGCCACATCCTCGCCGATGAAGTAAACGGTCGGGTCGCGCCTCATCTCCTGCGCGATGCCGGCCGCGACGGCCTCGCGGTACGTCAGCTCCGCCATGCCGAGCCCCCGTCGCTCCAGACCTGCGTCTCGATGTCCTCGACTCGTGCGGGCGGCGCCTTGCGCGCCTCATCGGTTGCGATGTCGACCTTCTCTTGCGACTCATCGTCGATCTTCCGAAGCACGCTCTCCTCGACG
The DNA here is from genome assembly GCA_041497375.1 of Candidatus Dormibacteraceae bacterium. GTDB lineage: Bacteria > Chloroflexota > Dormibacteria > Dormibacterales > Dormibacteraceae > Palsa-872. The sequence continues at coordinate 2,936 of JBGQGI010000001.1, forward strand.
CCGAGCGAACCAAGCCGCTCACGATAGGTCTGGACCGGGTCGCGGCTCATCCACTCTCGGACCTCGTCTTTAGGGCGATACGTGGCCGGGTCTCCGCGTGAGTGGCCGCCATGGCGGTAGGTGAGGGCTTCGACGAGCGACGGCCCGTCGCCTGAGCGGGCCCTTCCGATCGTGCGCGTCGCCGTCTCATGCATCACTTCGACGTCGTTCCCGTCGACCAGGATGCGCTCGAGTCCGTAGGCCGCCGCGCGGTCTGCGGCGGGGTGCTCGACCGCGGTTACCGATCGGATCGGGGTGTACTCCATGTACTGGTTGTTCTCGCAGACGAACACGACTGGCAGCTTCCACACCACCGCGAGGTTGAGGGCCTCGTGGAAGGCCCCGATGTTGGTGGTGCCGTCGCCGAAGAAGCAGACCGCCACCTGGCCCGACTTGCGCGCCTGGGCCGACCAGGCGGCACCGGCGGCGATCGGCAAGTGAGCTCCGACGATCGCGTAAGAGCCCATCGCGCCGTGCGCGACATCGGTCAGGTGCATCGATCCGCCCTTGCCGTGCATCATCCCGTTCGCGCGGCCGAGAAGCTCTCCCAACGCCGCTGCCATGGAGGCGCCTCGGGCGAGCGTGTGATCGTGACCGCGATACGTGCAGAAGGTGTAGTCGTCCTCGCGCATCGCCACCGCGTACCCGGCTGCGATCGCTTCCTGGCCCAGCGCGAGATGGCTGGTGCCGCGGATCAGGTTTTCCATGAAGAGGTCGTAGGCCCGCTGCTCGAAGTCCCTGAGCTCGACCATCAAGCGGTACAGGCGGAGCCGGGTCTCCTGGTCGATGTTTTCGATCTTCGGTGCAGCCGTTTTGCCGGTGCGAGCTTTCAATACGGGTTAGCGATCATCAACTCTTCGGCGGGGAAGAGCGTGATCACCTCATGCCCCGTGGCAGTGACCACGAGCTCCTCCTCGATGCGCGCCGCCGAGTGTCCGTCGGCGGCGGGGCAGTAGGTCTCAAGGGCGAAGACCATACCCTCCTTGACCTCGACGGGAAACTTGAGCGAGTTCAGCCGGCTGATGATCGGCCGCTCGTGCAGGCCCACGCCCAGCCCGTGGCCGAACTGCAGCGCGAACGCCTCCATCTCGCTGGAGAAGCCGAAGTCCGGCGCCTTTGGCCACACGCTCGCGATCTGATCCGTGCTCACCCCTGGTTTCACCAGCTCGATCGAGGCGTCGATCCACTCACGCGCCTGCTTGTACGCATCGCGCTGGCCGCGCGTCGCGCGCCCGACGTTGAAGGTCCTGTAGTAGCACGTGCGATAGCCGTTGTACGACTGGATGATGTCGAAGAAGGCCTGGTCTCCGGGACGGATCAGCCGGTCGGAGAAGACGTGCGGGTGCGGGTTGCCGCGCTCGCCCGACACTGCGTTGATGGCCTCGACGTCGTCGGAGCCCATGTCGTACAGCTGCTTGCTGGCGAGGGCCACGAGCTCGTTCTCCCGGATACCCGGCTTCAACGCCTCGAAGATCGTCTGGTAGACGCCGTCGACCATGGCGGCCGCCATCGTGAGCAGCGTGATCTCGTCCTTCGACTTGATCTGGCGGGCATCGAGCATGGCCTGCTGGCCGTCCACCACGTTGAGGCCGCACTTCTGCAGGGCGAAGATCATCGGCAGCTCGGCGATGTCGACGCCGAGCGGCTCGCCGCCGACACCTTGCTCCACCATGATCTCCTTCACCGTGCGAGCGAGGTCATCCGACAGTCCCGCCTCCGGCGCCACCGCGCCCCGCAGACCGGTCATCCCGGCGCGCGAGTTCTCGGGACGGAGCCACGGCGCGTGCAGCCGGTGGACTTTGGCGGCTGATCCGAAATCCCACAGGATCGGCTCGCCCTTGGGGGTGAGCAGCGCGAACCGCGCCACCTTGTCGCGCGCCCACTCGCCGATGTGGGTGCTCGTGATGTAGCGGATGTTGTTCATGTCGAAGACGAGGATCGCGCCGAGACCCGCATTGGTGATCGCCTCCCTGGCGCGCCCCAGCCGGTACTCGTGCAGGCGGCGAAAGTCGACACGCTCTTCCCAGTCGACGTGCATCCGCCCGGGCGCCGGGAGCGACGCGACGGGAAACTCAGGCTTGGACATTCTTGCCACCTTTGACTTCCAGCCCATCGGAGACCTTGCGGTTTTCGGATTCGAGCTTGAGGTGGGCGCCCCAGGCTTCCATCTGGAGCAGGGCGGCGAAATCCACGTCCCCCAGCTCGAAGCCGATCATGTTGGTGACGATCTGATGGACGAGCGCCGCCACCGGCGTCGGGACGTCAAGCTTCCGGGCAGCCTCGAGGCCGAGCTCGAAGTCTTTGCGGAGCAGCTTGCCGGTGAAGGTCGGCGTGAAATCGAGGTTGACGAATGCCGGCGTCTTGTATCGAGTGAACGTCGAACCCATAACGCTGCCATTCAGAAACTCGAGGTAGTCGGCGCGGGAGACCCCACCGCGCTCAGCCAGCACGCTGGTCTCGGCCATGATCTGGGTGACGACGCCGAGAACGAGGTTGTGACAGATCTTGACCAGGCGCGCGCGCTCGCCTTCGCCGACGTAGCTGACCGTTCCCCCGAGCATCTCGAGGTAGGGAAGGGACAGCTCGAACGCCTCGCGCGGACCGGAGACTGCGATGCTGAGGCGTCCTGCCCGCACCACTTTTGGATTGCCGCTGACCGGACTGGCGAGAAGCGTGCTGCCAACCTCTTCAGCTCTCGCGCGGATCTTCTGCGAGACGTCCATCGAGACCGTCGAAGAGTCGATGACGACAGCCGGCACCCGACCACCGTTGGAAAGCAGTCCGTCGGGTCCGGTGGTCACCTCGGCGAAGTCCTGCGAGCCGGCGACCGAGGTGAAGACGATGTCGCGGTCGGCGAGATCGGCTGGACGGTCGACAAGCCGGGCGCCGAGCTTGACGAGAGGCTCGGCCTTAGCCCTCGTCCGGTTGTAAACGGAAACGTCGCAACCGCGTTCGAGGAGCCTGGTCACCAGGGCGTAGCCCATCCGGCCGGTGCCGATCCAACCGAGCCGGTGCTTCGTGGGCTTCATCGTTTTGGACACTGCCTCCGGGCTCCTACCAGCCACCGCGGCAGGGGTGAGCGCAAACGTTTGTCTAAACATACCACCGCATTTGCCATCTACTCGGCCGGGCTTCGCTGTGCGGGCCGCGCGGCCGGTAGCTCATCGGCCCCGACCACGCTCGAGCCGCGCACCACGAGCTGCGGCGCGAACATCACGCGTCTCGGCGTCAGGACACCGGTCTCGATCTGCTCGAGCAGCATGCGCGCGGCTGCGCTCCCGAACTCGTGTATCGGCACATGGACCGTCGAGAGGCCAGGGATCAGCCGGCCGGCGAGGGGGATGTCGTTGTAGCCGATGATCGCGAGATCCTCCGGGATGCGCAGGCCTCTTTTCCGCGCCGCCCCGTATGCGCCGACTGCTGTCATATCGGTCACCGCAAAGATCGCGGTCGGAGGACGGCTTAGCGACAGCAAGCGGTCCATGGCCTGGGCGCCGCCTTCTTCGACAAAGCCTGACTCGACGAGCAGGTCGGGGTCGGCATCGATCCCTGCCTCCGCCAGCGCGGCGTGATATCCCTTGCGGCGCAGCACCCCGGTGCTGACCGTTGTCTGGCCGGCCAGATGGCCGATTCGTACGTGGCCGAGGCCGATCAGGTGCTGGGTGGCCAGGGTGGCACCCGTGACGTCATCCGAGCCGACGAACGGGTCGACGCCTTCCTCGCTGAACCGGTTGACAAGGACATAGGGAGTGCGCTGGTGACGCAGCCACCGCACCGCCGGGTCCTTCAAGAACGTGCTCGCCAGGATCATGCCGTCGACCCGGCGCGCCGCGAGGCTGTGAAGGTGAGCGCGCTGGCGCTCGGGGATGCCGTCCGTGTTGCAGAGGAGCACCTGGTAGCCGCGGGGCGTCGCGCCATCTTCGATGCCGCGAAACAGGGCTGCGAAGAATGGGTTCGTGATGTCGGGGATCACCACGGCGAGCACGAGCGTCTGGCGCAGCTTGAGTCCGCGGGCCACGCCGTTGGGCCGGTACTCGGTCTCTCGGAGCAAGGCCTCGATGCGGGTCCGCGTGGTTGCCGCTATGCGCAGCCCAGGATCATTGTTGGCGACGCGCGACACCGTCGAGGGGTGCACGTTGGCCCGGGACGCGAGCTCTTTCAGTGTTACGGGCATGGCTCGCAGAGTTGCATTGACATTTCGTTTCGCCCATGCCTAACATAGGGCAATCGTTTGTTCACCGCAAGCGCCAATGCGCTGCGAAGCGCCCGCGGATGGGGAGGAGCGAAGCATGCGAAGGGCTTTGATCGCAACAGTGGCGGGCGCCGGCCTGGCCCTCACCGCTTGCGGTGCGGGAACGGCTACGGCAACTCCTACGCCAGGCACTCCGATAACCATCGGCGTTTCGGTCTCGCTCAGCGGCGACTTCTCCAGCGACGGCCCTGCTTTGGAGAAGGGCTACGACCTGTGGGCTGAGGACGTCAACAAGAAGGGCGGCCTTCTCGGTCACCAGGTGACGATGAAGTACGTCGACGACGCCAGCAGCACGACACAGGTTGTGACCAACTACGAAACTCTGATCTCATCGGAGAAGGTCGCGCTTGTTTTCGGACCTTACTCGAGCTTGCTGACCAAACCCGCGGCCGTAAGGGTCGATCGCCTCGGCTACGCCTTCCCAGAGCCCGCCGGCGGCGCCCCCTCGGTATTCGCGCTCGGCCTCCACTCGCTGTTCTTCGTGCAGCCTGCGGCGATCGAGGACAACCTCGTCAGCTACACCAACTGGGTGCTCTCGCTGCCTGCCGACCAGCGACCCAAGACGGCTGCATATGCGACCGAGGACGATCCGTTCACGCAGCCTCAGATCGACAAAGCCAAGGGCCTGCTGGAAGCAGCTGGAGTCCAGACGGTCTCGTACAAGGTGTACCCGTCGGAGACCACGGACTTCACTCCTCTCGCGCTGAAGGTCGCCAGCTCGAACGCCGACGCCGTCATCCTCGGCACCCAGGTGCCTGACGCGATCGCCTTCGTCAAGACTTTCATCGCGCAGCACTACAACCCGAAGACCCTGATCGAGACTGCGGGTCCGGACCAGGGCGCCCAGTACTCCGACAAGCTCGGGGCGAACACGGAGGGGATCATGGTTCCGGCCGGCTGGACGTCGGGCTCACAGGCTTACGGCAACCCCACTTTTGTGGCCGAATACATCTCCAAATACGGCGGTTCGGCAGGCGACATCAGCGCCGACTCAGCCGAGGCCTATAGCGTCGGGCAGGTCGTCGACCAGGCCGCGACCAAGGCCGGCAGCATCGACAACCAGAAGTTGATCGACACCCTCCACACAGGTACTTACCAAACGGTCCAGGGCCCGATGGGCTGGGACTCGGTCGGCAAGCCTCAAGGCGGGGTGGGCGTTTTCGTCGAGCAGTGGCAGAACGGCACAGCGGTCTTCGTCTACCCACCGACCGTTGCCGCCGCCCAGCCCGAATACCCCAAGCACGACTGGCAGTAGACGAAACGGGGACGGTTAGCGAGAGCCGCCGTCCCCGCCTCGCTTCCGGGCCGTTGAGATGACCCTGGTCCTGGAAGCGGCGGTGCTGGGCGTCCTGACGGGCGGCGTGTACGCCCTGATGGCATCCGGCCTGACCCTGATTTTCGGCGTGATGCGCATCATCAACGTGGGTCACGGCGCGCTCGTGGTTCTTGGGGCATACCTCAGCTTCGTTCTCTGGCACAACCTGAACATCGATCCATTCGTGAGCCTTGTCGTGACCATGCCTGTCATGTTCGTGTTGGGCGTGATCCTGCAGGTCGTCTTCATCCGTCCATTGAAAACTGATCGCGAGGCCCTCTCTGTCCTCGTCACGTATTCGATCGCGTTGGGCATCGAGGGTTTGCTTGGGTACTTCTTCACGACGAACTATCTACAGATCACCGCCTGGTACGACACGGCGAGCTTCCCCATCGGCGACTTTCGTGTCACCTACGTCTACGTGTACGGCTTTCTGCTCTGCGTGGCCATCCTGGGCGCGATCTTTCTGATGCTCTACCGCACCACCCTTGGCGGCGCCATCCGGGCCACGATGCTCAACCGGACGGCTGCCCAGCTCGTTGGCATCGACGTTGACCGGGTCTCGGCGATCGCCTTCGGCATCGGCATGGCCACTGCAGCTGCCGGCGGCGTGGTGTTCGGCATCACCACCACGTTCAACCCGGGGAGCCACTACGACCTGATCTCGAGATTGCTGACGATCATCGTCCTTGGAGGCCTGGGAAGCCTGCGCGGCGCCATCATCGCCGCCGTCGTAATGCTCGTGATCGAGGACATCACCTCGGTGGTTATTTCGCCCGTGTGGGCCAGCTTCGTCTTCTTCGTCATCCTCGTCGTCGTGTTGCTGGTACGTCCGCAGGGACTGTTCGGTTTGACGGTGCGGGAGCGGCTATGAAGCTGCCGCGCGACAGGCGCGTCCTGATGGCTCTGGTCCTGGTCGCGGTCCTGGCTCTCGCCCTCGTGTTTCCGGCGATATCGCCCGATTCGTCGACCACGAACATCATGGTCTTCACGCTTATGTACGTCGGGCTCGCGACCGCCTGGAACATCATGGGCGGCTACACCGGCTATATCTCGCTGGGACACGCGGGTTTCTTCGGCTTCGGGTCCTACGCGCTCGGCCTCCTCCTTGCCAGGCTCGGGGTTGCGGGCGGCTACGCGCCTTTTCTGTTCGTTCCGTTGGCCGGACTCCTCACGGCAGTGCTGGCCGCTGCGGTCGGCTGGTTCGCGCTGCGGACTCGGGCGGCGACCTTTGTGATCGTGACCATCGCCTTCATGTTCATGCTGCAGCTGCTGGCTGAAAATCTCACGAGCTTGACCGGCGGTGGGGCAGGCCTCGGCTTCCCAAACCCGCCCTGGCGCGGCGACTTCTTCGACATCCCGTTCTACTACGCGATGCTGGTGCTTGCCCTCCTGGGCATTGCCGTCTCATGGTGGATCAGGCGATCGAAGTTCGGCCTCGGGCTGCTGGCGATCCGCGATGACGAGGACAAAGCGCTCGCCGTCGGCGTCCCGGCTCGGGCATTCAAGCTGACAGCCTTTGTGATCAGCGCCGCGCTGGTGGGCATGATCGGCGCCGTGTACGGCTATTACGTGACCTTCATCTATCCGCAGTTCGTGGTCGATCCGCTCATCGGCATCTCGATGGTGTTAATGGTGTTCCTGGGTGGGCTCGGCACTCTGTGGGGACCGGTGCTCGGTGCGCTCATCCTCGAACCAGCGCAACTGTGGCTGGCATACAACTACGGCGCCAGCCGGCTCTACCTCGTCCTGTACTCAGCCGTCTTCCTGCTCGTCATCCTGCTGATGCCGCGAGGCATCATCCCTTCGCTTCAAGAATTGATCGCCCGGCGCCGGGCGAGCGCGCGGGTGCACGGGGTTGGGGCAGCGCCGTGAGCCTGCTCCAGGTCGATCACCTCAGCAAGCGCTTCGGCGGCGTCGTCGCGGTCGATGATTGCACGCTCTCGATTCCTGCGGGCGGCATCACAGGGCTCATCGGTCCAAACGGATCGGGCAAGACGACGATCTTCAACTTGATCACCGGCTTCATCGCCAAGGACGAGGGGCGGATCACATTCAAGTCACAGCCGATCGACGGCCTCGGGCCCGACATGGTTTACGCGCGCGGCATCGGCCGCACGTTTCAGCTCGCCCGCATCTTCCCTCGCCTCACGGCTCTCGAGAACTTGTTGGTGCCGATTCGCCGAAGAGGACTGCGCGCGCTGTTCTCACGCGCCGCCCGGAGCGATGAGAGGTCGAAAGCGATGGAGATGCTGGAGTTCCTCGAGATCGCTCACGTCGCGGACGTCCTTGGTGGATCGCTGTCGTATGGGCAGCGCAAGCTCCTGGAGCTGGGCGCGGTGATGATGGCCGAGCCCGAGCTGGTGCTGCTGGACGAGCCGGCCGGCGGCGTCAACCCGGCGCTGCTCGAACGTATCGCCGACCGCCTCCGCACCCTCAACTCGCGCGGAACCACCTTCCTCATCGTGGAGCACAACATGAGCTTTGTCATGAACCTCTGCTCCGAGGTCATAGTCGTGCAACGAGGACGCCAGATCGCAAGCGGCACGCCCGAGGCGGTGCGCAGCGACCCCGCAGTCCTCGACGCGTACCTGGGCGCCTGACATGGCCGCATTGCTCGAGCTGCAAGGCCTGGTTGCCGGCTACGGCGGCGGCGACATCCTGCTCGGCGTCGATCTGAGCGTCGACGAGGGAAGTCTGACGTGCATAGTCGGGCCCAACGGCGCAGGGAAGTCGACATTGTTGCGAGTGATCAGCGGCTTGCTGCGGCCGACTCGGGGTTCGGTGAAGTTTCGTCGCGAGTCAATCGCTGCGCTCAGCCCTCGCGCAATTCTCACTCGCGGCATCGTCCAGGTCCCGCAGGAGCGCAGCCTGTTTCCGACCATGACGGTCTGGGAAAACGTGCGCCTCGGGGCTTACACCGTGCGCGACAAGGGTCTGGTCGAGCGGCGCCTGGCGGCGGTGGGGGAGACCTTCCCGATCGTAAAAGAGCGTCGCCACGAGCTTGCAGCTTCGTTGTCCGGCGGCCAGCAGAAGATCGTGGAGTTCGCGCGGGCAATGATGCTCGACCCATCTCTCCTCATCCTCGACGAGCCCTCGATGGGCCTCGACCCGAAGACCCGCACGACCGTCTTCAACACGATTCGCACGATGAACGACGCAGGTCACACGCTTCTCCTCGTCGAGCAGAACGCGCGGTCCGGGCTTGGCATCGCGACGCACGGCGTGGTGATGGAGAGCGGGAGGATCCGGCTGGAGGGCCCCGGGCCCGAGGTGCTGAGCAACCCGGAGATCGGCCGCCTGTATCTGGGCGCCGCGTGAGCCGGCACGACATCGTGTTCGCAGGCGCCGGCCATAACAACCTGGTCGCCGCAGCCTACGCGGCGCGCGCGGGTTTCAAGGTGCTGGTCCTGGAGGGCGCGCCACAGATCGGCGGCGACACCACCACCCAGGAGCTGACGCTGCCGGGCTTCCTCCACGATCCGTGCGCCACCGCGCACAACGTGATCCAGAGCAACCCGCTGATGCGAAACAACGAGCTCGAGCTCGGCCGTCACGGGCTCAAATACCTCCATCCGGACCCCGTATTCACCATGCCGTTCCTCGACGGCAGCTCGATCACGATGTGGCGCGATGTCGAAAGGACCTGCGCCGAGCTGGCCAGGTTCTCCGCAGCAGACGCCCTCGCGTACAGGCAGCTGCTCGCCGATTGGGACCAGATGGCAAAGGTGATCAACGATGAGAGAGCCAGCGCACCTGCGCCGCCGGACGAGGTCATCGCACGCACCCTGGCCAGCCCACTGGGCGAGAAGATGAAAGCGATCCGCGATGACAGCGCCATCGACATCGTCAGAGAGCGGTTCCGCGACGATCACGTTCGCGCCTTCTTTGCGTGGATCGCCTTCATGACGCTGCATCCGCTCGACGAGCCGGAGTCCGGCATCATGGCCTTCTCGCTGGCGGCGGGCCGCCAGCGGTTCAGCTGGATCCTGCCCGAAGGCGGTTCGATTCAGCTGCCGCTTGCTCTGGCGCGCGACATCGAGGAGCACGGCGGCACCGTCCTCTCGTCGAAGCGGATCACACGTATCGCCGTGGAAGGCGGGAGGGCGACCGCGGTTGAGACCGAAGACGGGTCGACCTACGAAGCTGACCGGGCGATCGTCTCGACGATCCACGTGAAGCACCTGGCCGGGATCGTCGGCGAGCAGAACCTGCCAGGCGACTACCTGGCCGGGGTGGCCAGATGGCAGCCGAACCTCACGATGTTCGTCACCCATTACGCAATGTCGGAGGCGCCCCGTTTTCGGATGGCCGACGGCCTTGGCGCCAGCGTGACGATGGGAGCGCTCGAATCCCTCGAGGCTTACGCCGCCATGCTCTCCGCTTTCCGAGCCGGGCGGATCGACCTCGACGAGCCAGTGTTTCTTGCACTCACGCCCTCAGTCATCGATGCCACGAGGGCGCCTGCCGGCAAGCACACGTTCAAGGTGGTGAGCTTCCTGCCGTACGAGCTTGCGCAGGGTCCAGAGCATTGGGACACGATCAAGCAGGACGTTTCCAACGAGCTCTTCGAGCGGCTCTCGCTGCTGTCGCCAAACCTTTCCCGTCGGATCGTGATGGCCGAGCACGTCGATTCGCCGCTGGACCTCGAACGCAGAAATCCAGCGAACTGGCGAGGCTCGTGCCATGGCGGGGCCAACTCGCCGGAGCAGAGCGGGTGGTTCAGGCCCATGGAGGGCTGGTCCTCGTACCGGACGCCCATCGACGGCCTGTATCAGACAGGGGCCTGTACCCATCCGGGCGGCTCTGTCTCAGGTCTGCCAGGTCGCAACTGCGCGGAGGTGCTCCTGCGCGATCTCGGCTCGAGCCTCGACGAGGCCATCGCGGGTACCAGGATCGCGGCTTCATGACCGCGCACGAAACCACCAATCGCGTGCAGGTGGCGGCCCACCACTGGCGGCCCCGGTTCGTTGCCAACGGTATCGACGTCAACGACTTCGACGATACCGTTGCCAAAACCACCGAATGGAAGGATTGGGCGCCCAACTGGAAGGCGGTAGGAGAGGTGCACGAGGCGCTTGGCCAGGAGGCCGAGGAGCGCGGGCGGTGGGTATCGGCGGCGCAGGCCTATCAGCGAGCTGCGTGGTGCTGGCATCTCGGCAAGTTCCTCTGGTTCGAAGACGCGTCGCTGCATGGCGAGCTGCGCGACAGGTCGGTCGCCATCTACCGAAAGGCGCTGCCGCACCTCGATCCCCCCGCGGAGCGCCTGGAGATCCCGTTCGAAGGCGGCGCCATCCCGGGCAACCTCAGGCGGCCGGCGCATTCTTCGAACCCTCCACTGGTGCTGCTCGTGCCGGGGCTCGACTCCTCCAAGGAAGAGCTGTTCGCGATCGAGGACGACTTTCTTCGTCGCGGTCTGGCGACGCTGACCATCGACGGCCCAGGCCAGTCCGAGAACTCAGTCCATTTCGCGATCCGACCCAACTGGGAGACGGTGATCACGCCGCTGCTCGACCACCTTGCAGGCGCCGACCTTGGCGTGGACCAGGACCGGATAGGCCTGATGGGAATCAGCATGGGCGCCATCTACGGACCGCGCGCTGCCGCATACGAAAAGCGCATCAAGGCGCTGGTCGGCCTGGCGGGTCCTTACAACCTTGGCGAGTGCTGGGATGCGCTGAACACCCTCACGCGAGGCGGGTACGTGTTCTACACCAAGTCAGCGGACGAGGCGGAGGCAAAACGCAAGGCATACACCTTGAATCTCGAAGGCATCCTCGACAGGGTCAACCAGCCGATGCTCGTCATCCACGGCGGCAAGGACCGCCTGTTCCCGCCGGCGCACGCTGAGCGGATCGCGCGCGAGGCGGGCAACGCCACCTTGGTGATCTATCCGGACGGCAACCACGTGTGCAACAACATCGCCTACAAGTACCGCCCGCTGATGGCGGACTGGCTCGCCGACCAGCTCCTTTAACCGCCCGCGGCTCCTCCCGGAGGTCCGCCAAATCCTCCAGGACCGAAACCGCCGCCGGTGGTGCAGGTGCCTGACGGCCCGGCGGGCGTGATGGTGACCGATGTCGCCTGCACGGTGCCGGACGCATCCTTTGGGCCGTTGGCGCGAAGACACTGGCCGTTTTGAAGCGCAGCTTCAGTCACGTCCGCGGTCGCGGTGATGGTCGCGGCCGAAGCCACTGTGAACGTTTGGCTGGCAGTCGCAGTTTTGACGGTGACGGAGGGGCCGCTCACAGCGGTGACCTCGCCCGTCACGAACGCCACGTTCGCCAGGCCGCTCGGGGCGGGGAGCGGTGTCGCGCCGCCGGGTGGGGTTGGGCGCGGCGTCGCCCCAGGATTTCCGCCTGGCCCAAAACCGGCGGCCAGGCAACCGGCTGCGACCTTGGGCGAGATGCGCACATTGGTCGCGGTGATGGCTCCCGACGTCGGGTCCTTCTGGCCGTTGGCGACGATGCACGTGCCTTTGAGGATGTCGGCCAGCGTGGCGATCGATGTCTTCGTGTACGTGGTGGTCGCCGTGACCGTCACCGTGGTGTCGCCATTGGGGCCGGTGAGAATAAGGGTCTGGCCGTTGACCTGGACCAGCTGGCCGGAGGCGCCGTTGCGGAATGCGTTGCCGCCCGACGGGCTTGGCGAGGTCTTGGCCGCCGATGCCGGGCCGCCGCATGCGGCCAGCACGAATGCGGCCACGGCGATGAGCGGGAGGAAGCGATTCATGAACGTGTCTCGTTCACTGCGCGCGAAGCGCCTCAATTGGCGCGAGCCTCGCGGCTCTGAGCGCTGGGTAAACCCCAAACACGAGTCCGACGGCCACGGCGACTGCCACCGCGATGAGCACGGGTAGCGGCGTGATCGTGACCGCGATGTTCGCGATCCGCGGGACTATGTAGCCGGCCGCCAAACCTGTTCCGACTCCAAGCAGACCCCCGAGTGCCGTCAGCACGCCGGCCTCGATTACGAACTGCCTGAACAGGTCGCCGGGCGTTGCGCCAAGTGCCTTGCGCAGGCCGATCTCGCCGGTCCGTTCGGTGACCGAGACCAACATGATGTTCATCACGCCGATGCCACCGACCAGCAGGGAGATGGCGGCCACGCTGGCGAGCAGGATGGTGAGTGTCTGCGTCACGGCTTGCGCCGTACTCAGCACCTGGGTCGAGGATGTGATCGAGTAGTTGGCCAGCGCCGGATTCGTGATGTGGTGCGTCTGCAGCAGAACCTGGTTGGCCTCGATGTACGCCGACCCGAGCGTGGACTGGCCGGTCGCGCTAAGCAGGATTCTCTGCACCGAGCCGATGCCACCGAACAGCTCACCTTGGGCCGTCGTGATGGGCACCACCGCGAGGTCGTCCTGGTTGCCGAAACCTTGACTTCCCGCGCTTGCCAGGATTCCGATCACCTGGTACGGGATCTGTTTGACGGTGATCAAGTCACCAACGGCAGCGCCGAGATTCGAGGCGGTGGTCCGTCCCAACACGATCACGTGCGCCTGCGAGCTGACATCGGTTGGGGTGATGAATGATCCGCTGCCGATGGCGCGCGAGTTTGCGGCCAGCCAGTCGGTGGTGCTGCCGGAGACCGTGGTGCTCCAGTTGCTGGATGCGCTCACCAGCGATTCGCGACCCTGGCTGACGGGCGCCACCGCTGCGATGTCGGGCGCGTTCTGGTGGTCGAGCAAGCCGGTGACGTCCGACATCGTCAGCGTGTTCGCGCTGCCGCCCCCCCCGAAGACGCCGCCCGACACTGTGCTCCCCGGCGAGATGGTGAGGAGGTTGGTGCCGAGAGATGAGATGCGGGCGGTGACGCTATCGGACGAAGCCTGTCCGATGCCGACCGTCGAGATCACCGCGGCCACGCCGAAGAGGATCCCCAGCGTCGTCAGCACCGATCGCAGGCGATGCCCAAGCAAGCTGCGCAGCCCCGTCTCAATGGTGTGCAGCAGGCTCACGCGGCGACTCCGTGGACCAGGCGCCCGTCCCGCATGACCACGGTGCGCTGCGCCACCGGCGCCACCTCCGGGTCGTGGGTGATGACGATGATCGTGCGGCCCTGCTGGTTCAGCTCGCGCAGCACCGCGAGCACGTCGCGGCTGGCGGCGGTGTCGAGGTTGCCGGTCGGCTCGTCGGCCAGGATGAGGTCAGGGTCGGTGACCAGGGCTCGGGCGATCGCAACCCTCTGCTGCTGGCCGCCGGACAGCTGAGTCGGGCGGTGGTCGACGCGATTGCTGAGGCCGACCTGGTCGAGCGCGCGCAGGGCGAGGGTGCGCCGGTCCCTCTCACCTCTATATAGAAGAGGGAGCTCGACGTTTCGCCACGCAGACATGCGGGGCAGCAGCTGGAACTGTTGGAAGACAAAACCAATTCTTCGATTGCGAACGTGCGCCAGCTGCGTCTCATTGAGGCGGCTCACGTCCTCTCCGCCAAAGCAGTAGCGGCCGGAGGTGGCGGTGTCGAGGCAACCGAGGATGTTCATCAGCGTCGATTTGCCAGAACCCGAGGGTCCCATAACCGCGAGCAGCTCACCCGCGCTGACGTCGAGCGAGAAGTCGTCGAGCGCGACGACGGCAGCGTCACCAGACCCGTAGACCTTAGTGATCGACTCGAGGCGGATGAGGTGGTCGGCGTTCAGGTCGATCACCCGCCGCCCGGCGGCACGCCGCCGCCTGGCGGCACGCCTCCGCCGGCGCCACCTCTGCCGCCCCCGCCTCCAAGGACCGTTCCCGCACTGCCGGTGCTCGGCACCGAGCTGGTGACGACCGCGATGACCACGACCTGGTTGAGCTGGAGACCCGACAGGATCTCGGTCCGTAGGGGGTCCGATGCTCCGACCTGCACCGAGACGGACTGCGGCGCGCCGTTGACGAGCACCTGCACGGTGCTCCCGGCGGCTGTCGTGTGAACCGCGCTCGTGGGCACCGTGAGCACGTGCACGACCTGCTTGACCACGATGCTTGCGGTGGCGGAGATTCCGGGCTTGATGGAGTTGCTGGTGTCGGTGAGCGCCGCGGTCACGCCGAAGGTGGCGACGCCTGAGCTGATCGTCGCGGCCGGCGAGATCGCAGTGACCTTGCCTAGCAGAGCCTGCGTTGAGCCCGCCGGAGTGACCTGCACGGCCTGGCCCTCAGCCACCAGGTTGACCTGGGCGTCGCTGACTGTCCCGGTCACCTGGTAAGCGCCGGGTGAGTAGACGACGATCGCGTACGTGGTGCCGCCGCCGGTCACCGACTGGCCGGCCTTGATGTTGACCTGGGAAACGACGCCGTCGATGGGGGAGATCAGCACGGCGCCGGCCACCTGGTGCTTGAGGGTGTTGACGTTGACCTGGTCGATCTGGACCTGCGCCAGGTCGATCTGAATCGTCTGCGGCGTGGTGCTGGCAAGGGTGGCGGCGAGCGAGCTCTTCGCAGCCGCGAGCTGCTGCTTGGCTGACGCCAGCTGCCCGGCCGCCTGGTCATTGCTCTGCTGGGCTCTCACCTTCGCCGCCGCCAGCGCCTGCTGGTCGGTGATGAGCTTCGCCTGGTCCTGCGCACATGCGGGCAGCGGCGGGCAGTCGGCCGCCACGTTCAGGTTGTCCTGGTCGACGACGATTTGGGCGGCCGCGACGGACTGCGCGTTGATGGCTTTCGTGTCGGCAAGGCTGGTCGTGGCGCTGTTGACCGCGACCTGCGCCTGCGCAACGGGGTTCTTGGCGGAGGCCAGGTTCTGGGCCGAGGGACCCGCCTCGTCCTGAGCCAGCTTTGCCTGGGCGGATGAGAGAGTCGCCTTCGCCTGCGAAAGTTGCGCGGCGAGGAGCGTGGCGTCCTGCCTCGCCAGGGTCTCGCCCCTGACGACCGTTTCGCCGACAGTCGCCATGACCGACTGGACAGTGCCGGCAGCCGCGAAGTTGAGGTCAGCCTCGGTCACCGGAGCGAGGTTGCCGGCCATACCGATCGTCTGGGTGATAGTGCCGTACACGACAGGCGCCGTCCGATAGGAGGTGGTCACTTTCCCGGCCTGCGCGTATACCGCGGTGCCGCCCAGGATCGCGAAAACCACGACGAGGCCGGCGAGGGCCTTGCGCTTTCGGAGGTTGGCAAGTAGTCGCGCTCTCATCGGCTGATCACGGCGCCACGATCGGGCCGCGGGCTGTGAGGAAGGTGGGAGAAGCCTTAGAGCCTGCTGAGACTTTCGACGACCACCAGCAGCGCGGCGACAAGCAGTAAGACGCCGGCGATGCGGCCGGCAGCCTGCCGCGCGTTCTCTGCGAGCCGTGACCCAAGCCTCATGCCCAGCTGCGCGGCGATGAAAGCTTGCACAGCGATCAGCCCGATCAGCAGTAAGAGCGGCAGCCGCAGCAGCCCGACGCCAAACCCGACGGCAAGCTCGTCCACGCTGATTCCGACGCCGAGCACCACGACCGACCATCCGCGCGCCGTTTCGAGGAGCCGCAGCTTCTTCTCATCGTCCTCCTCGCCGTCGCCAGGCCGGAGCATCACGACCCCTATCACCGCCAGCACCCCTGCCGCGAGATAGTTGGCCCAGCCGCCCACAGCTGCGCCGATCGCGGCGCCGGCGAGAAATCCGATCAGCGGCATGCCGGCTTCGAACGCGGTGAGGATGAGGCTGGTCCGCAACCGGTCGCGTTTGGGGATGCCGGCCGCCCCCAAGGCGGTGCCGAGCACGAAAGTGTCGATCGTCAGCGGCAGGATGATGCCGGCTATCGTGAGGATCCGGAGCACTCCGGAGAAAGTTAGCGCGTGTGGTGGCGGGCGATCGCCTGCTTGAGCGTCTCGACCACGCGGCTAAGGTGCTCCCTCATGGCCGCCTCGCTGCGGTCTGGATCGCGGGCGGCAAGCGCTTCGACGATCTCGGCGTGCTCGCGCAGCGAGCGGTCGGGCCGGCCGGGCTGCAGGATCGTGCGGTACTGGAACCTGATGCTCTGCGATTTGAGGTTGGCCACCAGCGTCGAGGCCACGCCCTGGCCGGCGATGGCCCAGATCATCTCGTGGAAGCGAGAGTTGAGCTCCGAATAGCCCAGCGGATCGCCGGCATCGACCCGGGCGGTCATCTCTTCGAGGATCTGGCGAAGGTTCCGCGTATCGCGGGGCGTGATCCGCGTCGCTGCGTGCCTCGCCAGCATCTGCTCGAGCGCGACCCGCACCTCCTCGATCTCGAGCGCCTCCCGGTCCGAGACGAGTCGCACGCGGGCTCCGCGGTTGGGCTGGCGCTCGACCAGGCCTTCCTGGTCCAGCCTGACCAGCGCCGCTCGGATCGCCGTGCGTCCCGCGCCGAAGGTCCGGGCGAGGTCCGCCTCGACGAGCCTTTCGTTGGGCTGGAAGCGGCCGTCGACGATCGCTTCTCGAAGCCTCAGGTATGCGCTCGCGCCGCCGCGAGCCTCTCGTTCGGCTGCACGAGCCGGCACTTCAGTCACAGCTGGGGAGGTGGTCGCCATGTTCCGATCTTTCCTTGCCGGTAAGAATATGCTGCAGTCCGGCTGGATTGTGCATAGAATTGTCGACAATCCGTATTTTTGGTAAGTGCTCAATAGCGAGGAACGAAGGTGAACAGGTTTCAGCCAGCCGTTCGTCAGCATCTGAATCCAACCCGGCTTATCTCGGCGATCGCGGCGATCGCGGCGCTACTCGTGCTGGCCGCCTGTGGCGGAACCACGACGAGCAGCGGCGGATTGGGCTCGGGGCCGCTGCTCGTCGGGATCCTGGCACCTTTCTCGGGTGCCGACGCCAGCTTCGGCCCGCGGTACCTCGCCGGCTGCTATGCGGCATCGCTGTCGATCAACGGCGCCGGTGGCATCGGAGGCCGCCAGGTGAGCTGCCAATCGTTCGACACGAAGGGTGAGCCCGCCGACGCGGTGCCGGCGGCGAACTCGATGATTGCCGGCAACTCGAATCTGATGGGCGTGGTCGGCTGCACCTCCGACGAGGCGTCCACCGTGGTCCCGATCCTCGACCGCTCCCACATCCCCATGTTCTGCATGACGGGCCAATCGGAGTTCAACAAGTCCACCGCCAAGTACTTCCACCGTCTCGTCCCGGCAGACTCGTTCGACACCTACGCGATGATCGGCAGCGCCCTGTTCGGCCCGGGCCACGCACCCTACAAAAGCGTCGCGCTGGTGTTCGGTGACGACATCGGCTCGCAGACGTTTGTCGGCCCGGCTGTCGCCGCGTTGACCAAGCTGGGTGTGACGATCGCCATCAACCAGGCCATCAAGCTCGGTGCCGCGTCTTACCGGACCGAGGTCGCCAAGATGCTGCTGACAAAACCCGACGTCATCCTCACCGAAACCATCGGCTCCGCAGGCACCTACATGAAAGAGGTCAAGCAGCAGAACGGCGGCAAGGTGATCCCGTTCATCGGCACCTCTGCCACCATCGACCCGGTCTGGTTCAAGCAGGTGAAGGATGCCATCGGCCTTGTCGACTTTCTCGCCAACTACCAGGCGGTGGATCTCAAGCTCACCTTGTCGGGGTCCGGCTATGACGAGTTCGTGACCCAGCTGACGGCGGCCGACTCGAAATTCGGGGGCTCGAACGCGCTCACGTACAAGGGCAAGAGCCCCACCGTCCACCTGTACGACGGGATCATCATGACCGCGCTGGCCATGGTCGCGACCAACAGCGCCGATCCCACCGTCTACAACCCGAAGATCATCGACATCGCCAATGGGGTCACCGGCGCCACCGTGGTCAGCACCTTCAAAGAGGGCGTTGACGCGCTCAAGGCCGGCAAGTCCATCCGCTACGTGGGCGCAGCCGGCGAGAACAACTTCAACCAGTACAACAACTCGCAGCAGGGCTACAACCTGGTCACTATGGACGCGAGCGGCAACGAGGTCGTCCTCGGTTCGCTGTCCGAGTCGCAAACCCAGTCGATCATCGACGCGGGCGGCGGAGCATAGCGCCACCACTTAGCCACAGGAGCCAAGCGCCGTGGAACTTTATGTAGCGGCGCTTGGTTTCGGCCTGATCAGCGCATCGGTGATCGCAATCGCCGCCGTCGGCTTCACCATGCAGTTCGGGATCGCGAACATGATCAACCTCGCCTACGGCGAGGTCATGATCGTCTGCGCCTACGTCGCGTTCTACGTGAACCAGGCCGGCGTCAACGTCTGGGCCGCCATGATTGCCGCCGCCCTGGCCGGCGCCGTGCTGTCCTTCTTGCTGAACCGACTTCTGTACACGCCGTTCCAGCGCAAGGGTACGAACCTTATTGGCATGGTGATCGTCTCCCTGGCCGCCTCTTTGATTCTCGCCAACATCCTTCTTCCGATCGTCGGTTACGCCACGTCTTCGTATCAGGTTGACCAGGGCCCTCTCGTGCGCTGGAACGGCCTGGTGCTGACGACCGCGCAGATTGCAATCATCTTTGTTGCCGCGATCCTGATGCTTGCCGTCCACGGCCTGCTCAGGTACACAAGGTTGGGGAAGGCGATGCGCGCCACCGCGGCCAACCCCACCCTGGCCCGCAACTGCGGCATTCCGACCCAGCGCGTGGTCGACCTGGTCTGGCTCCTCACCGGGGCCCTGTGCGGCGTGGCGGGCGTCGTCGCCGGCATGAACTCGGAGAACTTCGCCGTCGCGAGCGGGGCCGCCTACCTCATCACGATCATCGCGGCGGCGGTGCTGGGTGGAGCGGGACAGCCGTACGGCGCGATGATCGGAGCCCTCATCATCGGCATCGTGACCGAGCTCAGCGCTGCGGCCATCGCCCCCGAGTACAAGGAGGTCGTGGCCTTCGCAATCCTTGTCCTGGTGATGGTGCTGCGCCCGCAGGGCCTGCTGGCGAAGCGCGGCGCCCTGGCGGCGGCCGGATGAACAGCTATTACGCGGGCACGCTTTTCGTTTACGCGGCCGTGGACATCATCGCCTGCCTCGCGCTCAACCTCCAGTTCGGCGTCTCGGGCATCGTCAATTTCAGCTTTATCGTCTTTCAGTCCATCGGCGCATACACCGCCGCGGTTCTCTCGATGCCGCCCGATACCGCCAACGAGGGTTTCCAGGTCTATGTCGGCGGATTCCAGCTTCCGTTCCCGATTCCCTGGATCGGAGGCGCCATCGCGGGGGGCCTGCTTGCGATTCCTGTCGGCCTGGTGGTGCTCAGAAAGCTGAGGACTGACTACCAGGCCATCTCCCTGCTCGTCCTCTCGGTGATCGCGAACTCTGTGATCATGAATGCTCGGCCGTTCTTGAACGGGGCGGCAGGAATCGCGGAGGTGCCTGGGCCGTTCTCCGACCAGGTCAATCCGCTCAGCGACAGCTACCAGCTCCTGTACGTCGGGCTGACCGTGCCATGCGTGCTGCTCGTTTGGTGGGTGGCTTCCAGGATCGTCAACTCGCCCTTCGGCCGAAGCTTGCGAGCGATGCGCGAGCACGAGCTCGCAGCCACCGCCATCGGCAAGAACCCAACGCAACTAAAAATGACCATCTTCATCGTCGGCGGCGTCATCGCCGGCCTGTCCGGGGCGATCCTGGTGGGCTATATCGAGGTCTGGGCGCCCTCAGAGTGGCTCTACCCCGAGACGATCATCCTTTTCGCCGCGGTCATCGTCGGCGGGCGTGGCAACAACGTAGGCGCGATGCTCGGCGCGCTGCTGGTGCCCGTGGGCTTCTTCGAGGTGACGCGGCGGATACCAGCCACCATCGGCGGCTGGACGCCTCCTCCCAACCTGATCCCCGCCATGGAGTGGGTGGCGATCGGCCTCCTCATCATCGGGTTCCTCTGGTTCAGGCCGGAGGGCGTGAGGCCGGAGCCGAGGCGTGTCTTCGCGGGAGCACCGGTTCGCGAGGAGCGCAGCAATGCCGGCAACTCTTAACTCTGCGCTGCTGGCGGCAGCCGACGTGCACCGGCATTTCGAAGGCGTGCACGCGGTGGATGGAGTTTCGATCGAGGTACCGACCGGAAAGATCACGGGGCTGATCGGACCGAACGGCGCCGGCAAGTCGACGTTTCTCGCTGTGTTGGCGGGGACGCTGCCCGCCTCTGAGGGCACGATTGTTTTTGACGGCCAGGACATCACCCACATGCCTGCGTACGCGCGGGCCCGGCGCGGCCTCGTGCGCACCTTCCAGCTGCCCTCCGAGTTCGCTCGGCTCACGGTCCTCGAAAACCTGCTCGTGGCCGCTCCGCAAAATCGCGGTGACTCGCTGTGGGGCGCGTTGATGGGCAAGGGCTACTGGATGGTCGACGAGCGCCGACTGATCGACCAGGCTCGGGGCCTCCTCAAGAGGTTCGGCATGACTGCCAAGGAATCGGACTACGCCGGCACCATGAGCGGTGGTCAAAAGCGCCTGATCGAGATCATGCGCGCACTGATGTTGAAGCCCAGGGTCTTGCTCCTCGACGAGCCGATGTCGGGCGTCCATCCGTCGATCGTCGAGGAGATCCAGCGCTACCTCCAGGAGCTGCGCAGGGAAGGCTTGACGATATTGATGGTCGAGCACGAGCTGCGCCTGGTGGAGCGCTTGTGCGACACGGTGGTCG
>JBGQGI010000002.1:0-20300 GCA_041497375.1 Candidatus Dormibacteraceae bacterium
ATCTCTATGTTTCGCTGGATGCCTTCACTGATTCGCTGGACAAGATCGGCGTACCGACGGTGTCGTCCGGCGCCCATTTCCAGCAGAAGGTGGCCCGCCTGAATGTGTATTCGAACGTCCGTGGCATCGTCACCGGCACCAACCTGACCGGAGCGACCGCAGTCAAGTTCGGGACTGCGTCCGCCACCGCATTCACCGTCGACAGCTCGACCCAGATCACCGCGACCTCTCCGCCCGGTTCGGGCACCGTGGACACGACGGTGACGGTCGCGGGGGCGACCAGCGCCGTGAGCTTCGCGGACAAGTTCACCTACAAAGCCAACTGTGTCAGCACCGCGCTGACATCCAGCCAGCCGTCACCTCAGAACGTGGGCATTACAGTAACGCTGAACGCGACTTCGACGGGTTGCCCCGACGCCAACCCACGCTACCGCTTCTACCTGCGTTCTGCGGCGGGCATATGGTCGATCGTGCGTGACTTCAGCACCAGCGCTTCCTACGCGTGGAACACGAACACCTACACGCCGGGGACCTACCTGACTGGGGTCTGGGTCAAGGACGCTCTCAGCACCAGGAGCTACGACGCCTATGCGTTTGGCACATTCACGCTCGAGGTCCCATACTGCTCCTCGACCAACCTCAGCTCCGATGTTGGCTCCCCGCAACCGTCGGGGACGACGGTCACCTTCACCGCCACGTCTCTCGGGTGCCCCAATCCTCTTTATCAGTGGTGGATCTACAAATCCGGGGTCTGGGCGATCATCTCGGGGCACGACTTCGCCCACTCGAACGCCAACTTCGCCTGGAACACCGCCGGGTTGGCTGACGGCACCTATCAGATCGGGGTCTGGGCCAAGCAGCAGACCTCGCGGAAGTCGCACGACGCCTATGCCTTCAACACCTACACGCTGGCGATCGTGACGAACACTACGCACTGCCAGGCAGCCAACGTTGCCGCCTTACCTGCGTCGCCGCAAGGCGTGGGTTCGGCGGTGAGCTTGACCACGACTGCGTTCGGCTGCGGTCCCGTCCAGTACCGCTGGTGGGTGCAAAACACGCTGGGCGTCTGGTCGATCGTCAAGGACTACTCGACCACCAACACCTTCAACTGGGCAACCGGCTTGCTGCCGGCGGGCACCTACCTGCTAGGGGTCTGGGTGCGCCAGGTGGGCTCGACCTCCAGCCACGAGGCCTACGGCTACAACACCTACACCCTCACCGTGCCTCCTGCAAAGCAGCCTTGCGCAGCAGTCAATCTCACTCCAGATGTGAGCTCACCGCAGACGCGGGGCACCACTGTGACCTTCGCTGCCGTGGCGCTCGGCTGCATTGCCCCCACCTACGAGTTCTTCGTCGCCCCACCGTCGACTGGCATATTCGGGGTCGTCAGACCCTATGGCTCGAGCAGCACATACATTTGGAATACGGCCGGACTCGCTCCCGGCGCCTATCAGATAGGCGTGTGGGCGCGACACGCGGGCTCGACAAAGAGCCACGAAGCTTTCGCATTCATCACCTTCCAGTTGCTCGCCTAACCTCATGGCGTGACCGTCGACCGCGCACCCGCGCCAAGAAACGTGCTGGTCACAGGCGGAGCCGGCTTCATCGGCTCGCATGTCGTCGATGCATTGATCGCGCGCGGGCATCAGGTCGCGGTGCTCGACGATCTCTCGTCGGGCGATCGCCGGACCGTCAACCCACAGGCCCAGTTTCGCCAACTGGACATTCGAAGCGAGGAGGCGACCCAGTGGGTGGTGCACCTGCGGCCGGACGCGATCTGCCACCACGCTGCTCAGATCAGCGTTAGTCGCTCACAGGACGACCCATTGCTCGACCTCGACATCAACGTGGGCGGCGCTCTGCGAATGCTCGAGGCTGCCCGAGCCGCAGGATCCCGGATCATCAGCGCCTCGTCGGCGGCCGTGTACGGCCAGCCAGTCCGCCTGCCCGTCGACGAGGATCACCCGACTCAACCAATCAACAACTACGGCGTGTCCAAGCTTGCCTTCGAGCACTACCTCGACGCCTATGCGGCAACCTATGGGGTCAGCTTCGCGGTGCTTCGCTATGCGAATGTCTACGGTCCGAGGCAGAACACCGCAGGTGAGGCGGGCGTGGTGGCGGCTTTCTGTGAAGCGCTTACGCGCAACCAGCCTGTGGTGATCCACGGGGATGGAGGCCAGACGCGCGACTTCGTGTTCGTCGGCGATGTTGCACGTGCCAACGTGCTCGCGGTTGAGTCTCCGGTCGTGGGCATATTCAACGTGAGCACGGGATCTGAGACGGACGTGAATACCCTCTTCGGGCTTCTTGCGGAGGCGCTCGGATCGCGATCGGCCGCGCTCCCCGGTCCGCCCCGAATCGGCGACATTCGGAGGTCGGTGCTGGACCCGCGCCGCGCGGCTCAAGAGCTTGGGTGGCGCGCCGCAACCGATCTTCAATCTGGACTCGCAATCACTGCGGAGTGGTTCCGCTCTCAGTCGTCGGTACGGGAGAGCCCGCACGCGGGCTGACCTTTAGCCCGAGCCCGACAATTCGTATATCACCGCATCCTGGTTGCGGAAGAACAATGTCCACTGGTTTGACGCCGCCAGCGCCTGGTCGAGGCTGTCGAGAGAGCCGTCCGGCAGCAGTTTGAAGACGTGGCTGTAGACCTTCATCCCGGTGGTTATCGCGAGGTATCCATGCGGTGAGAACGACCTGACGATCACTGCGATCTCGGGTAGAGCGCTCGCATCGAAAACCCGGTGCTTGAAAGCAGGGTCTCTTACCAGCTGGGGGTCGAAGGCGCCTGACGTGACCACGAAGTCCGCGTACGTGCCGGTGCTCCGCTCTGGGAAGTCGGGGGCCGCGAGCACGAGGACAGAACCCGGGCGCGCATGTTCGTTGAAGTAGTGACTTGCGGCCACCTCGGTCGGTCGGATCTGGTTGACCTCGGTGAGCCCGAAGTAGGCCTGCATGAAGAGGCCAAGCATGACCACGAGGAGGACGCCCGCCCGAACACTGGCCAATTTCGTCCAGGCCTGATTGGGTGCGAGAGCGAATGCGGCGAGGAGCGCGGCCCAGGGTAACGAGAAGAGATAGACGCGGTAGATCGCTTCGCCTCCGTACTCCAATCCAAAGATGACCATGAAGGCGGAACAAATGAGCGCCATGGGGACAGCGACCGACCAACCACCCCGGATTCGGCGGAAAGCGCCGTAGAGCGCCAGCACCCACACGAGAAGACTGAGGGCCCGCGCGGAATATGCGGTCAGCACGCGGCCGAACACCCCCTCGTTCGGCGTCGCGTCAGGGTTCTGAGCGTTCTGGAACGGATTCAGCGACAGGATCAGATCCCCATGTGTGCGCAGAAAGTCAAACCGCAACAGCAGGTAGGCGCCAGTGATGGCAGCAAAGCCGAGGACGATCCAGCGGGGGCGCAGAGCCCTTACCAGCATGAGCATCCCTGACGCGGCGATGACCATGTAAGGAGTCAGCTGGTGGCTGATGGTGATCACCGTGAAGATTCCGAAGAGCGCGACTAGCAGCGCTGTGCGGCGGCGAGCGCCGAGGCTGGCCCGGACGTGCAGATTCACCTTCTCCGGCGCACTGCGGAGGGCTACGCGCAATCCCCGCTCAATGCGCGCCACCCACGGGGCGATGGCTGTCGGTTTGAACCAGGTGAGGAGGCACGCCAGCACCGCCTGACTGAGCACAAAGGCGAACGCCTGGGGTGAGAAGTAGTCCTGGCCCACCCAGTTGCCGACGACGAATATGAAAAGCGCGAGCCAGCGAACCTGGGTGGACGAGGTCAAGGTGCGCAGAGACGCATTGATGCCCAGCAGCGCCGCGAGATTGATGAAGGCTGGTGACCATGCGGCGTATGCGATCGGGCTTTGGACCCCAGCCACGCGGTCGAACCAAGCGCTAAGAGCGAAGAAGGTCGGCCAGTTCTGATAGATGTCGATGCGCTCGTCAACCGATCCATGCGTGGCGATGTAGTCCACGACTCCAAAGTGCTTGTACACGTACGCGTACTGGGGATCCGCCAGGACCAGCGGGAGAATGCCGTGCAACATCAACACGAGTGCGATCAGGTGCACCAGCAATCTCGCTCGGGAGGGCCGCCGCTTGCTCAGCGCGATGCCGATTGACACCACGAGCAGCAGGAGGGCGAGGAAGAATGCCGGCGGCAGGGCCGGAATCAACCCGTAATCGTTGATCGCCTGCGGCTTCACACCGGCGATGGCAATCGACCAGGCGGCGAGCGCGATCGGAATCAGCAGGTCGGTCGGTGAGAACGGCCGCAACGCGGTCGCCGCCACCTTCCGGGCTTTCGCAACGGCGGCATTGATCGCGGCGGGCACAACGGGGCGGCTGGGTGGTAGGTCGACCAGCACAGCGGGTTGGGACATCGCGGCCGCCGCAATAGGGACGGCGGCGGGTTCGTCGACGAGCACCTCGGGTTCTGGCGCGGTCGGGGGCGTTGCAATGGCGGCGGCGGCTTCGTCTACCACCACCTCGGGTTCTGTCGAGGTCGGGGGGGCAATCGCAGCGGCGGTTTCGGCAACCAGCAGTTCGGGTTCGGGCGCGGCCGTGGCTGCGCCGGGTTCGGCGACCGGCGCTTCGGGTTCTGTCGACGTCGAGGGCGGGACAATCGAGGCGATGGAGGTTTCCTCGACCAGAATTCCGAGCTCTGACGGTGTCGGGGGCGGCGCAAGGGGCAAGGCGATTGCCTGGTCGACGAGCACGCCGGCTGCTGACGACCTCAAGGCGGCCGCGGCTGGGCCATAACGTTCGGCGACGAGCAAGGTGGGTTGTGCCGGGAGTGAGGTGCGGGCGGATTGACGCGTCGGGGCTGGGTCGAGGACCGGGCCGAGTGGAGTCGTCCAGCGGCTTCCGTCCCACTGTTCGCCCAGACCTAAGGCAGGATCCGCAAAAGACTGTGTCAGGGGTACAGGTGCGCGCCTCAGGACGAGCGTTCCGGCGAAATAGTCGTGAAGGGCGCGCTTGCCGGGGGTGAAGGCCGCCATCAGGAAGCCGACCATGAGAGTGGCGGTGGAGATCACTTTCGCCCAGTACCTGACGCTGGCTCGTCGGAAGTCGATGGGATCCCCGTGGCGGTCGGCCACGTAGATGCCGAGAGCGAGCTTGCCGACAGTGGCCTGCGCCGGGGAGCTCTCCATCAGCGCGAAGTAGGCCCAGCCGACAAGGATTACCACCGGCGCAAAATTCGCCTGTGCTCGCAAATCGTCGGGCGCGATCGCAAACACGATCAAGGCGACCAAGGCCTGCACCACACCGAGCACCAGGCCATCGATTACGTAGGCGGCAAGTCTTCGCCAAAAGCCCGCGTACGCATGCCCTGTCAGGTTGAAGCTGGGTAGGACCTCCACGCGCTCATGGTGATTGAAGACGCCGCCCGAGGGGTAGCAAATCGGGCATCCGGCTCCATCCGGGGCCAGTTTCCAAGGTACTGGCTAGGTGCGGCCGCCTAGTTGATCAGGCGGGCGGCGGGCGGGGCGGGTGCGTAGTTCGGGTTGAAGTCGATACCGACGGCGGCCGATCCAGACACCTTGGCCGTCCACGCGATCACCTGGCCGGCCAGGGGCGAGCGGTCGCCACCGCTGATGGTCCAGCCGGCCGACGGAGTGTAGATCGTGCCGATGAACTGGGTCGAAGCGCCTCCGTTCAAGGTGTTCGAGCAGGTGCTTCCGGGCACCTGGTAGATGACGATCCAGTTGTATTGCTCGCCGGCGAACACATAGGTGGCACCCTGTGCGTTCTGGTCCAGGCAGGAGCCGTTGGGGAAGTAGAACTGCACGGCTCCAGGGGTCACCTTGGAAGACTGGCACGGGGCGTTCTGGTTGCCGGGGTTGGGCGAGGGCACGCAGTAGTTTTCGTTCGCCACGTCGCCACCGGTGTACGGCGGGTACTGAAGCGCCATGTCCGCGTTTTCCTGGGACAGCAGGCCGGCCGGCGGCGGGCAGCTGCTGAAGCACTGCGGCGTGGTCTCGTCGTCCGGGGGACGGCAGTTGATGGCCCGGGTTTGTGCGAAGCAGGCGATCGAGGGGTTGGGGATGATCCTGTCGTTGAGGTCATAGACGGAGGCGCCGCCGGCCGGTGTGCCGCCCGCGGTGGCCGCACCAAGCGCCCAGGCACTTCCGCTCGGATAGGTGCCCGTTGGAGCGCCATTGATGAAGCCGGGAGCGTTGAAACGCGCGACCCAGCCGAAGTTGTCCTGGTTCCCGTCGCAGCCGTTGGGATTGATGTAGACGTTGTAGCGCTGCGCACCTGGGGCGTTCTGGGTGATGTTGATGGTAATGCCGATGTCAGAAGGGCCGTGCAAGGAGCCGACGACAGCACTCGGTGTCAGCTTGCACGCGGACGGCGCGCTCTCGCGGCGGCAGCCGGGCGGCGCGAAACATGGGTTGGGCACGATGTTCGGGTCGAGGAACTGGTCGTCGCGAACCGACGTCAGCTCCACGCCCCACCTGTTGTTTCGGCTCAGGGTGTCGCTGACCCCGGAGTGGCAGACCGCGGGCGTCTGCGGCGACAGGTCTGTGCAGGCCGGCCCGGCAGTGACAGTCTGGGCGGCTCCGTTGACAACTGAGAAGTGACCTGCACAGCCGGTCGAGTTCATGTCCCAGAACTGCGGGTTCGCGACCGCAGTGGTGCCCGGCGAGGTCGCGCTCTCCTCGTCAGGCGCCTTCAGCTCGTTGGAGAGCAGGCTGCCGGTGGCATCCGACTCATAGCCGCCGGTCCAGGTGTAGACCCCGGCGGTAAGGAAGGCGCAGCTGGCCGAGCCGCCGGTCAGGTGGAAGGTCCCGTACTGTCCCGGTCCCATCTCCGTATACGTTCCGCGGTTGTACTGCGAGTAAACCCCGGCGCCGGGATAGTAGATGTGCGACGGAGCCAGGTAGCCCGGGTCAGGCAGTGACGGTGCAGGCACGACCGCAGTACCCTGCGTATCGCCTGGGGCGCAGGGCGGAGGATATGGGATGAAGCCTGGGGTAGCGTTGTAGCAGTAGTACTGCGCGACGTTGCAGTTGGAACCGGCCGCCCCGTAGCAGTTCCCAGCCTCGTGGAGGTTGTTGTCGATGCACGCAGTGCCGTTGGTGTACGTGTCACCGAGAATGGTCAGCTGCGCGGCGCCTGTGAGCGTCAGGGCGCAGCTACCGTTGCTCAGCGTGAGAAGCGCGGGCGTCTGCCGCTGGTTGCCGACGATCGCGGTCGCCGTCGCATTGATCGTGACGTTGGTCGGGCCGCCGAAGATCTGCATGAAGGCAAGGGGCAGGCCATGGGTCGTGGACAGCTGAAATTCGTAGCCGTTGAACTGCGTGTCGGTGGCAACGGTGGTCAGCTGGTAACCACCGGGATAAGTCGTCACCCAGGTGTCCTGCCGAAGGTTGAGGTTGACACCCACGTTGGTGAACGAGTGGACGTCGGAGGTGGGCCCTGCGTACAGGTGCAGGTTGTTCGCGTAGATCTGCTTCGCCTGCGGCACTGCGCTGCCGGTCAGGTCCTGGAAGTTTTCGTACCAGTCGCCTGCGGCGAGGGCTGCGGCATCGACCGCGGCCTGCTGGTCGCGCCTGTCGACGTATGCGCGTCCTGAGTCGATGGCCAGGCCGAGCATGGCGAACAGCACCATGATCAGCAGGGCGATCAGCACAATGGCCTGACCTTCCTGAAGGCGTCTTTGCGCGCTCTTCACGCGAAGCTCGCCTCCGGCAAACGTGGTCGTGGCCTTGGCCCGCGACGGGCGCGTTGACCTTGACCTACGTCTAGTTCGAGTATTCGGCACGGTAGACCGCATATGCGGTGATAACGACGCGATTGCCAACTGCTTGCTGAATCAACGGAGTTATCGGTTGGAAGTTGAACCACAGCGTCACTTTGATCGGCTCGTTTCCGACCGCAGGAGTGATGGTGTTGCAGCCGGGTCCGGGCGCGGGCAATATGCCAAGACCGCCGCGCGGACCGTTGGGCACTCCGTTGCCTGCCGCGCTTGGGTCGGTGATGAAGATCCAGCCGGTGTTCGATGCCGGCAGCACAGCCGAGCCCACCGGGTCGCCGCCGTTGGGGATGGGCCCGTTCGGGCACGGGTTGGCGAGCACCTCGGTGACCGCGTGCACCTGGACGGCGGTCGCCACGTCGGCGTCGGTCGGCCATGTGTGGGTGGCTCCGTTGGGGTCGATGAAATAGGAAGCGCGCACCGCCACGCGCGCGCCTTCATTGGCAGCTTGCTGCAGGGTGATGTAGAAGTAGAGGCCGCGGCCGAAGTCGATGATCCCGAAGGTCATGAGAAGGATCACGGGCGCGATCAGAGCAAACTCCGTGATGCCCTGCGAGCGCTGGCTGCGGAACCAGCTCTTCAATCGTTCTTTCATGGCCGGCCTCATGGCTGGCCCTGGATGGTGAAGTGCTCGTTGTACACGAGGGGTATGCCGTTGCCGAACATGTTCTGGATGAACGGCGTGACCAAAGCGAAGTTCATGATGATGGAGACGTTGATGTCGCCGAGCCGGTAGCTCGAGTCCGTGGGCGCGTTTGGCAGTGTGCCGGTCTTGAAAACGCCGCCTGGTTGGGTGTAGCAGACGTACACGTTGACCTGGCCTGTGCTCCCCGGCACTGCCCCTGATGAATACGGTTTGTTGTTGATAGCGTTGCCATCGGCTCCAATGAGGCAGCCAGCCGACTTGACCTGGACGGGGACGGGCAGGTGTCCCGCCAGGCCGTCGAAGCCGGCGCCGGACATTGCCTGCTTGACGGCCAGCATCACGTCGTCATCGTCGAGGTACTTGTTCGTGCGGGTGGCGGTGTCGAACCAGGCGCCATGCCTGGCGCCTTCACGGGCGGCACCCAGGATGTTCACGGAGTAGTAGAACGCCCGCGACAGGTCCAGGAGGCCCATGAGCAGGAGGATGAGCACCAGGGACGAAATCGCGAACTCCACCAGGGACTGTCCGCGCTGGGCCCGGCGCGAGCGGACCTGCCTGGGACTTGACGAATCCCGAGTGGAAGTGCGTGTTTGAACTGCCTCAGCCATCATTGGTGAGCGTTATTCAAACCGATAGGACCGCTGGATGCAGCACATGTATTCGAATAACGGACTGGGGGCGGTTTTCAGTCGCTCTGAGATTCGAGGTGACCGGCAAGACGTTCTTGCCCCGTAAATCCATCCCTTGACGTCCAAACCCGAAACCCGCACAGACTCTCGCCGCTGGCAGGACGTGCGCGCGCGTGCGATGGACGCAAAATTCGACGCCGACCGCCGCCGTGTCGGCGAGAGGGTCGCCGTCAGCTTCCGCTGGCTCTTCCTGATCGTGCTGGCGGTGTTGAACAACGTCACCACGGTGACCAGCACCGAAGCGCGCGGGACGGTGGACATCCTGCTGGCCGCCTGGGCCGTGATGAACGTCGCCGTGAACGTCCTTCTGGCGCGCGGGTACCAGCCTGGGAAGCAGTTCAGCTTGAGCACTATGTCGCTCGACATTTTCTTTGCCACTGGATTGGTCTACCTCTCTGACGGATTTTCGAGCCCTTTCTTTCTCGCTTTGTTCCTGGCTGTTATCACCAACGCCGTCCGGTTTGGCGCGGCCGCCTGCGTGATCTCGGCGCTGGTCATCTCTTTCATCTATCTATTTGTCGGCGGCTCCTTCACGCCGGCCAACT
Source organism: Candidatus Dormibacteraceae bacterium (assembly GCA_041497375.1). Lineage (GTDB taxonomy): Bacteria > Chloroflexota > Dormibacteria > Dormibacterales > Dormibacteraceae > Palsa-872. The sequence continues at coordinate 9,658 of JBGQGI010000002.1, forward strand.
TCACGACCGACCCGAATGCCACCATCGGCAAGGTCTTCCTTTTCCTCGTCGTGGCCCTCGCCACCGGCTACATGACACGTGAGCTGGAGCGGGAGCGGCGGCAGGCGGTGGAGCGCGCGGCCCAGGCGGACTCGCTGCGCGAGCTGAGCGTGACGATGGTCAGCGACACGGACATCAAAGACGTGTTCAAGCTCATCGTCGACCACGCGGTTCAGATGACGATGGCCGATCGAGGCAGCCTGATCCTGGCCTCGCACGAGGGCTTCGAGGTGGGCGCGAGCGCCCCCGACGGGGTGGCCGCGGGGGCCGCCCCGGAATTCCTGGACGAGGAGAAGCTCGCCCAGGCTGCCCGTACGGGCGAGGCCTCCTACGGAGCCGACCACAGGGCGCTCGTCATCCCGATCGCATCAGGCGAGGGGGTGACAGCGCTGCTGAGCCTGGTCCGCGAGAAGGGCACCTTTACCAACCAGGACCTCTTCTCCGTCGCCGCTCTTTCAGGCAGCTCGGCCGTTCCGCTCGCCAACGCGCTTCGGTACCACCGCAGCACGCAGGAGGCGACCACCGACGGGCTTACCGGGCTCGCCAACGCGCGAGAGTTCCGGCGGCGGCTGGCCGCTGCCTTCGCCCACCCCGATAGGCGCGCCGCCACTTTTTCGGTGGTGCTCGTCGACTTCGATCACTTCAAGTCGGTCAACGACCAGGTGGGTCATCAGCAGGGCGACCTGGTGCTGCAGCTGGGCGCCCGGATCGTGCGCTCGATGGCGCGTGCCCAGGACATCGTCGCGCGATACGGCGGTGATGAGCTCGTGGTGATGGCTCCAGACACGAGCGCGATCGGAGCCAACAAGCTGGCGCACCGCATCGTGGAAGCCGTTCACGCCGCGTCGATCGCGACGACGCCTGGCAGTCACCTGACTTTCAGTGTGGGCGCCGCAACTTACCCCGACGACGGGCTGACGGCGGCGGAGCTGGTGGCGGCCGCCGACCAGGCCCTCTACCTGGCCAAGCGAGAGGGAAAGGATCGCGCGTGCACCTTTCCGCAGCTGGTCACGGAGCTCGAGCTTGACGACGTCAGCCTCTTCGCAGTGCTGGCCGAAGCAGGGCCTCAAGTGGTCGTCGCCGTGGCGCACGCTGTCGACCACCGCAGCCCGTTGACCCGCGGCCACTCGAGCCGCGTGGCGATCATCGCGGACGCGGTCGGGCGGCGAACGACCTTGCCGGTGACCCGGCTCGACGACTTGCGGACCGCGGCCTTCCTCCACGACGTGGGCCACATGACCTTGACTGCTGGCCAGGGTTTCGAGGTACCAGGCCACGCCGAGACCGGAGAGAAGATCCTGCGTCGCGCGAAATTTTCACCCGACGTCCTGGCCTACGTGCGGGGTCATCACGAGCGATGGGACGGCGCGGGCAAGCCGGACGGCTTGGCCGGGGAGAAGATTCCTCTTGGCGCACGCATCATCGCCGTGGCCGAGATGTACGAGGCGCTGACGGCGGGTCGCGACTGCGAGCGCCTGGAGGCGCTGAGGGCATACGACCGGGTCAGCGAAGGGGCAGGTTCCGAGTTCGACCCCGCGGTGGTGGAAGGCCTGGGGCAGAGCATTCGCGACGGCAGCCTCGAGCTGTTCATCGCAGACCTTGCCCTGCCGGCCGTCGCTGAGGTGGTTGCCGAGCCCGTCCCGGTGCCGTCGCTCCTCTAAAAAGAGGGGCACCCGCCGGCCCGGCGCGGCGCTCAAGCGAACGGCAGGGTTGCGCTGGGACGCTTTCTCGCCTTGCGGCGCAACCGGACAAGGCGCGATTCCAGCATGTCAGCCTCATCTGGCATTCGCCGCCGTGCCCCCTCGACCACGTTCAGCGCTGCGAGCGGATCGCGCTTACGCCACTCGAGAAGGCGAGCTCTTGCGATCGAGACGCGCATGTCGTCGGTCGCGCATGACTCCAACCAGTCCAGCAACCTGTCCGCTGCCGCGATCGAACCGCGGCGCACCAGGCGGCGGCTTAGCAGGAGTCCTGCAGTCGCCGATGCTTCACCTTTGGCGAAGGCTGTTGCGTTCCGGAGCGCCCGCCATCCGTCTGCTCTCGCGCCTCGCCGAAACCGATGGCGGCCGAGCGCCAGCCAGTCGGCGGCATCCATCCCTGCATCGCCGCCTCGGAGCCGAGCGAGGAGGCGTGAGTGAAGGTGGACGAGGCTGATGACGTCGAGCCGGTTGTGCTCGAGCGCGGCCTCCAGCAGGGGACTCATACCTCGTCGCAGGTACTCGAAGTAAGCGTCGGGCACGAGGGCGCTCGCGATTGGATCGTCGCGCTCATATCCGAGCAGTCGCTCCTCAACTGAACGCAGGTTGCAGCTCTCCAGGCGGTGGCGGTAGAGGGCCCTGACCAGGGTGAGCAGGTCCACGTGCGGAGGGCAGGCCAGCTCGCCGGGCATGCGAGCCATCACCCAGCGCGTGCGAAGCACTGGCAGGTCGAAGGAGCTGCCGTTGAAAGTGGCCACCGCCTGCGCCGGCTCGATTTCGGCCTGCAGCGCATGTAGGAACGCGGCTTCCATGCCCGGCTGCGGGAGGAAGACCTGCGCGATTCGCAATCCGCAATCGATAGGCCTCGCGACGGCGGCGGCGAAGACATAGGTTCCCGTTCCGCCGGACAGCCCGGTGGTCTCCGTGTCGACGTACGCGACGGAGCCCGGGTTCGGTTCGAGCGCCGGCAGCGGAATCACATCCTGTCGCAGCACGGCGTCGCCATAGGGTGTGACGACGACCTCGAACCCGCGCGGCAGCGCGCGCTCGACCTTCGGGTGAATCCGTGGAGGAGCGCCTAGACGGGCAAGGCGCTCGCGGAGAGCAGTTTCAGGCATGCCTCCTTGGCTCCTTCCACGAGGTGTAGCGGTCCGATGCAGGATGGACATCCCGCGAGGCATGGGCAGTCGTGCACGAGCGCCGCGCCCTGTTCGAGCAGCTCTCTGTGCAGCTCGTACATCCGGGCGGAGTAACCCACGCCGCCGGGATACATCTCGTAGACGGTCACCGTGGGAAGCCTGGTGGTCACGGAGCGCACCTCGGCCACCGAGCCGAGGTCACGCGGATCGCACATCAATCGCAGGCTCGCGACGTGGCGCAGCGTGTGCGCCATCCCCTGCAACCCGGCTTCGAGGGTCTCTCGACCCAGCGAGCGCCACAAATCTTCGTCGACGGTGATCCAGTAACCGGTCGTGTGCAGCGTCTGCTCAGGAAGGTGGATCGGACCCGACCCTATGTTCTCGTGCGTGTGGAAGCGAATCTTTTTGAACATGCTCGCGAGAGCGGTGATCTTCAGCTCGCCGTGGTGTCGCGACAGGCCGTCTCCCGGCTCCGGAACCGAGAAGGTGTCGAGCACCTGCACCGTCACTGCCGCGAGGGCATCCGTGTAGTAATCGACCTCGACCGGGTGCACGTATGCCTTCTTCTCCTCCCAGTCAAGGCGCTCGACGTGGTACTGCGCGCCTTCGTGCAGGTAAACCGCCTCCTCGTGCAGCAAGACGGGGGCGGTGAATTGATCCATCTCGCCGATGACCTTGGGTCGCGGCTGTGACGTGTCGACGATCACGACGTTGTCCGCAGCGATGCGGCGGAGGTGGATCTCGTCGGCCGGAAAAGCCTGCCGGCTCCAGAACCACCTACCGCCCGAACGCGAAGCCGAACCATCCTCCTCGAACAGGGCGAGCAGCTCATGAACGTCGGCGCGACCCAGGCGCTCCTCGTCTTCGAATGGCAGCTCGAACAAACCGGCTTGCAGGTGGCCGGCGAGGAGCAGCAGGTTGTCAGGATCGATCAGACCTTCCTCGGGATCGGAGCTGAGGAAATATTCGGGGTGGCGGACTATGAACTGGTCGAGCGGCGAGCTCGAGGCGACGAAGACACCAACCGATCCGGATCGACGGCCCGCTCTGCCCAGCTGCTGCCAGGTGGATGCGATGGTACCCGGATAGCCGACGAGGATCGCCGTCTGCAGGCTGCCGATGTCGATGCCCAGCTCGAGCGCGTTGGTGCTCACCACGCTTGTGATCTCTCCGCTGCGCAGCCCGGCCTCGATCTCCCTCCGATGCAAGGGCAGGTAGCCGGCACGATACCCGCGCACGCGCTGCGGGGCGTCGAGGCGCGGGGCGAGATCCTGTCGCAGGTAGCTGAGCATCACCTCGACCTGCAGCCGGCTGCGGCAGAAGACGATCGTCTGCACGCCGGCGCGGATCCATGGTGCCGCGATGCGGCGCGCCTCGAGCATCGAGCTGCGACGCACGCCCATCTCACGGTTGAGCAGCGGCGGGTTGTAAAAGATGAGCCGGCGCTCGCCGCGTGGCGCGCCATTGCGCTCAACGAGCTCGATGTTCTCCTCCTCCAGCAATCTCTTCGCAAGCTGCAGCGGATTGGCGATGGTCGCGGACGTGCAGATGAAGGTCGGGCTCGATCCGTAAAAAGCGCAGATTCGCTTGAGGCGCCTGATGACGTTGGCGACCTGGCTGCCGAAGAGCCCGCGGTACATGTGCAGCTCGTCGATGACGACGAAGTCGAGGCTCGAGAAGAGCCGGCGCCAGCGCGTGTGATGCGGAAGCAGGCCCGCGTGAAGCATGTCCGGATTGGTCATGACGATGTGCCCGCCCTCGCGGATGGCGGTGCGCCTGCCCGGTGAGGTGTCTCCGTCGTACGTGTCCACGCGCAGGTCTATCGGCAGCCCGTGCTTGAGCGCGCTGAGCTCTGCAAGCTGGTCCTGGGCCAGCGCCTTGGTCGGGAACACGTAGAGGGCTCGCCTGTCCGGCTGCTCCAGAAGGCGTTGAAGGACCGGCAGGTTGTAGCAGAGCGTCTTCCCGCTCGCCGTCGGAGTCACCACGACCAGGTGCCGCCCTCGGCGCACGGCGTTGTAGGAGTCAGCCTGATGTGAGTAGAGACGGTCGACGCCGCGAGCGCTGAGCGCACGGCCGAGCTCGGGCCGCAAATCGTGAGGCAGGGGTGCAAAACGCGCATTCGACGCCAGGATCACGTGATCGAGGGTCACATCCCCCTGGAAGTTGGCTGAGACGAAGTCGGGAAACGTGGGCATGGGTGCTGTGGGGGGACGTTAGCCGAACAGACGTTCGTAGTCAAGCCGCATCTTGCGTGAGCCCCAAAACGGGTAGTTCCGGGGCCTCGGCGGTCCCTCTCTGGTGACCGGCGTGCACAGCGACTGCAAATGGGGTTGCCGCCCGGTCGAGGAGAAAACGTGAAAAGACTGTTGAGCGGTGCTGGAGCAGCACTCATCGTCAAGGCGGTTACAGGTTTCGCGGTCGCGGCCCTGGCAGCGACTGCGGCAGGCGCGGTCACTGAAGCTGCAATCACCGGCAGTGCCAACCCGGACGACTGGGGCAAGCAGGTGACGGCGCAGGTGGCGGCGTGCAAGGATGCACTGAAGACCGGCGAGCACGGTATCGGGCAGTGCGTCAGCGCTTTCGCCAAGCAGCACGGCCAGCAGGTCTCGGACCAGCGCGCCAGCGGAGCGCGTTTGAACCATGGCAATGGCAACGCCAATGGCCAGGACAAGGCCGCGGGCAAAGGCAATGGCAAGGGCAAAGGCCACGGACAAGCCAACGGGCAGACAAGTCACAAACCCGACCACGCGGTCGCGGTCTCGAAGGGCGCCGGAGACTAAGGGGTAGGGGTGGGGCCGGGCCGCGACGTCCGGTCCTCATTCTTTTTGTCGCCGATCTGCCACCGCTGGCCTTCGGGGGTGTCGGTGACGATGACTCCGGCTTTGGCCAACTGGACTCTCAGCTGGTCTGCTCGTGCAAAGTCCTTGGCGTCTCGCGCCAGACCGCGCGCTGCCAACAATTCCGCTGCGCCCGCGGGCAGTGCGAGGCTTGGCAAAGAACGGTCGAGGCCGAGGCCGAGCACACGATCCCAGCTGCGCAGCAGCGCCGCCTTGTCTCGCGGGGCAATCGTCGAGCGGGTGAGCTCAGACACGAGGGCCATGGCAGCGGGCAGATCCAGGTCGTCCGCGATCGCAGATCGGAAGCGCGCCTCCAACGCCTCGACTTCGTCGGGAAGGCGGGACGCCTCGTCGCTTGCCTTTGACCATTCCTGCAGGCGCTCCCGGAGGTTGCGCAGCGCGCGATCCGCGCCGGCCAGGCCGCCGGCGCTGAAGTTGAGCTTGGTCCGGTACTTGGCCTGCAGCACGAGGTAGCGAAACGCCAGCGGGTCGAAGCCCTGTTCTTCGAGCTCCCGAATCCGGAAGAAGTTTCCGGCGGACTTGGCCATTCGCGAACCCGACAGCAGCAGGTGCTCCCCATGAAGCCAGCAGCCCACCACGCGGTGACCTGTCACTCCTTCCGATTGGGCGATCTCCGCCTCGTGGTGCGGGAAGACGTTGTCGGCGCCGCCCGTGTGGATGTCGAAGCGATCGCCGAGAAGTGACATCGACATGGCCGAGCATTCGATATGCCAACCTGGAAAGCCAGGGCCCCATGGGCTGGGCCACACCTGGAGTCGATGCTCGCCTGCCGCTTTCCAGAGGGTGAAGTCACCCGGATGGCGCTTTCGCGGATCCACCTCGCCTCTGGCGCCGGCGAGCAGCTTGTCGATGGTGTTGCGTGAGAGCTTGCCGTAGGCGGGGAAGCTCGCGATGTCGTAATAGACAGTCCCGTCGACTTCGTACGCGTGTCCCTGTTCGATGAGCTTGGTGATGAGCTCGATCATCTGGGGGATGTAGTCGCTTGCTCGAGGGTAGTGGGCCGCGGGCCGGATGTTGACGCTCGCCGCATCCTGCATGAAGGCCTCGGTGTAGAAAGCCGCAATCTCCTCGGGGGACTTCTTCTCCAGGCGAGCGGACACCAGCATCTTGTCCTCGCCCCTGTCGAAGCTGTCGTCGGTGAGGTGGCCGACGTCGGTGATGTTCATGACCTGCTCGGTTTCGTAGCCGAGGTACTCGAGCGCCCTGCACAGAAGGTCGGGAAGCATGAACGTCCGCAGGTTGCCGACGTGGACGTAGCGGTACACGGTCGGCCCGCAGGAGTACATCCGCACTATGCCGGCCTTCCCCGGGACTAGCGTTTCCTTGGTCCGCGTGAACGTGTTGTAAAGCCGAACCGGCGCAGGAGCTTTCACGTGACTCCTATGCTGCCAGTTAATGAAGGCTCACCGACTTGGCGCAGATGCGAGGGCAGAGGACGTGGTCGGCCGCGTGCTCGTGCACGACCTGGGCCCGGACCTGCGCAAGGGGACCGTGCTAACCGCCGAGCACCTGGCGCGGGTCCAGCAGGCCGGCGACGTCCATGTCGTCGAGCTCGAGGCGGGCGACGTGCACGAGGACGTGGCGGCACGGCGGCTGGCCGCCGCACTGTCCGGCCCGGGCCTCGAATCCCAGCCACCGGTGCAGAGCCAGACGCGCTTGACCGCCAAGCATCGTGGGCTGGTGCGCGTGCGAGGGGGCCTGGTCGACGCCATCAACGCGCTGGGCTACATCTCGGTGTTCACCCTGATGGACGGCCAGGCGGTCGCGGAGGGCGAAGAGGTTGCAGGTTGCAAGGTCACACCGGTCGCCGTGCCGGGCAACCTGATCGCCGCGGTCGAGCAGATCTGCCGCGAGAAAGGACCCGTGCTGGAGCTGCTGCCTTTTATGCCTCTGCGCACGTTCGTGGTGGCCACCGAACGCCTAAAGCCAAAGGCGCGCGATCTGTTTCGTGCGGCCGTCACCGCGAAGCTCGGGTGGTACGGGGCGGAGATCATCGGCGTGCGAGAGGTCGCCCGCACCGGCGAAGCGGTCGCCGCAGCGTATGGCGAAGCGACAGCGCTGGGTGCGCAGCTCGTGCTGTTCGCGGGCGCTTCCGCGATCGATCCTCTGGATCCCGCTTACGCGGAGCTCACCGACGCTGGCGGCCAGCTGCTCCAGCTTGGCGCGCCGATGCACCCCGGCAGCATGCTGTGGCTGGGCAGGCTCGACGCTGCCGCCGTCGTCGGCGTAGCGTCGTGCGCCGGCTTCGGCCGCTCGAGCTCCCTCGACCTGCTGCTTCCTTTCGTGTTCGCCTACGGGCGGGCCGATGCGGGCGACCTGTTGCGGCTTGGCCATGGCGGTCTGATCGAGTCGGCCGCCGGGCGCCGGTTTCCTCCCTACTCCTGATCGATCGGAGTAATCCGGTTCAGCCGGCGAAAGTCAGAACCCGCCTGTCTAACCGGGCGGGGTCGACATCACCCGGCGGATCCAGCCTGACTCATGCGCTGGCTTCGATCTGAGGCATGGTCAGGTCGGGCCAGCCGGTGCCGCTCATGGCGTCGAGGTAGCCGTCCACGTCGATCACGAGCGAAGCGAGGTCGACGCCGCGGTGGTTCGGGAGGTACGGGCGGAGGTGGGCCGCGCCACTCCGCCACTTGTTAACAGCCCCGCGCCGGTTTCGGCGGCCGTAGTGCAGGCAGCCGGCCGCGACCTGGATCAATCCTTTGTAGAAACCTGAGTCCGGACCCTTGCGGTCGGGCATCCAATCGCGCTCCCAGGCCTCGTGCGCTTCCCAGTAGCGTCCTTGGTTGAAGAGCTCGATGCCTTCTTGCAGTCCGGTCATCCCGTGTCTATGGCCCATCGACCATGTCGCGATAATCGGTCAGTGACCGGCGCTCCGCTCGAATACTCCCGAGTCAACCTTTCAAGCGACCCCATCTATAGATACCTTCGCATCACGAAGGGCGGGCAGGGTGGGGTGCCTGGGGAAGCCGCCGAGCAGGATCTACTGGACGGCGCGTGGCTGCAGCGGCTTCGTCGCATTCACCAGCTGCAGAGCGCCTGGTGGGTGTTCGCGACCGCGGAGCACTCGCGCTTCCAGCACGCTCTTGGCGCCATGCACCTGGCGGGCGAGTGGGCGCATCACCTCTACCCGACGCTCAGCGCCAGCTGCAAGGACACGCCCTCGCCTGGACTGGTCGAGGAAACCATGCGCATCGCGGGGCTGCTCCATGACGTCGGTCACGGCCCGTTCGGTCACTTCTTCGACGAAAACTACCTCGACACCTGGGGAATCGATCACGAGGTGATCGGCCGGTCCCTCGTCACCGGCCCCCTCGCTCCGATTGTCAGGGCCCTTGGCGCCTCGCCTGGCGCCGACTTCGAGCAGGGAGAGCACATCGACCCCAAGTGGGTGGCGTTTCTCATCTCTTCCGCCGAGCTCGAAGGTTTCGAGGCTCCGCAGTGGCTGGCCGCCTTGAAGCCGGCGATGGTTGGCGCGTACTCGGCGGACAACATGGATTACGTCCCGCGCGATTCCTATATATGTGGCGTTGCCGCCGGACCTGTCGATGTGCAGCGGATCGTTCACTACTCCTTCATCTCCGAGCGCGGCCTGGCGCTTCACGCCCATGGGGCTGAAGCGCTGTACATGTTCCTGAATGCCCGCCTCTACCTCTACCACCAGGTCTACTTCCACCGGACTGTGCGGCGTATCGATCTTCAGCTACGCGAAGTCTTCCGTCCAACCCTGGAGCTGGTGCTTGGTGGCAATCCGCTGGACAGGATGGATCGGTACCAGGGGCTCACCGAATGGTCGTTGCTGTCAGAGGTCAGTCGCTGGGCGGCCGGCGACGGAGACGCCGAGAAGCGCGAGCTGGGCCAGGCATGGGCGGACGTTGTCGCCCGCAAGCTCAAGTGGAAGCTCATCTACCAGGGGCTCACCGACGCCCGCGAGATCCCGAGCGGAGCCCTGAGCGTGACGCGCGAAGAGTTTGCAGATCACATTCGCGAGAGGCTGCCGCAGCGCTTGCGCGGTATCGAGTTCGAGGTCGACGTCGCCGCCCAGGAGTCGCGCGCCTTCAATCCGATGACGGAGACCGCCGACATCCTTATATATGAGCCGCTGGAGGACCGTTACCAGCAGAGCCGGGTTCTCGAGCTCTTCAAGCGCCTGCCTGTGCAGATGGCCCTGTTCCGCATCTTCGCCCGCGATGACACGCACGGCCGTGAGCTGATCAAAGCAGCGAATCTAGTGTTGGCTACCCCTTAGAAGTCGTCGTCCCCGTAACCGCCACCGGAGTCGTCCCCCCCGAAACCGCCATCGTCCCCGCCCATGTCGTCGCCCCCGCCGAAGTCATCTCCACCGCCGCCGAAGTCGTCACCTCCATCGTCACCTGACGAAACCGTGGCGAACGTCGAGACCAACCGGCGGAGCGCCGGCTTGCCGCAGTGAGGGCATACCGGGTCGGGCGACGAAAAGCTCGGCAGCAGCGCCGATGACTTCTTGCCGCATTCCTCACACCGGTACTCGTAGATCGGCATTAGGAGAGTATGCGCAGAGATCCCCAACGGATCGCTGGGGCCACCGAGCATCCTCTCTAGGATTATGCCCGGATGATTGACATCGAACGGATCCGGGCTGCGGCCGCTCGCGCGCGCCCGCACGTCCTCAGAACGCCACTGGTTCCGGTGGAGGGCGCGGTGCTCAAGCTCGAATGCCTCCAACCGACGGGAAGCTTCAAGGTGCGAGGCTTCTTCGCCGCGGCTCTGAACCTGCCGCCCGACCGGCTGCGCCGTGGCTTGATCACCGTCAGCGCCGGCAACGCGGCGCAGGCATGCGCATACGTCGCCAAGAAACTGGGCGTCCATTGCCGCGTGGTCATGTACGACACGGCGCCCGCCACCAAGGTCGAGGGCGTCAAACGATGGGG
>JBGQGI010000003.1:0-20291 GCA_041497375.1 Candidatus Dormibacteraceae bacterium
ACGAGCTGGGTGGCTTGCCGCTCCGCCCGGCGTAGGACCTCGTGGTCGGACGACGTCTCCTCGGCACGCTCGTTGGCGCGAGACATGATGCGCGCCGCCTCGGCGTGTGCCTCGGTGATGATCCGCTGCTGCTCCGACACGGTCCAGTTGGCCTGCTTGATCTCGTCGGGGAGGTTGAAGCGAATCTGATCGATCAGCTCCATCGCCTCGTCCTCGTTGACCATCACGTTGTTGGATAGGGGGACGTGGCGTGCGTTGTGCACCAACTGCTCGAAATGGTCAAGAAGCTCGTCGACCTTTATCTGTACTTCTCCTTCAGCGCCTTGGCCACCGCCGGTGGCACCAGGTCCGAGACGTTGCCGCCGTAGCTCGCGATGTCCTTCAAGATACTTGACGACACGAAGATGTGGGCGAAGCCCGACATCAGGAACACAGTGTGGATGTCGGGCGCCAGCTTGCGGTTCATCAGCGCCTGCTGAAGCTCGGCGTCGAAGTCGGAGTACGCGCGCAGTCCCTTGACCAGGGTGGTCGCGCCGCGGGATCGGGCGTACTCGACGGTGAGCCCTGTGAAGCTCGCAACCTCAACCCTGTCCCGGCCCTTGAGCGATGACGAGATGAGCTGAATCCTTTCCTCGACGCTGAACAGCGGCTGCCGTTTTTCGGGGTTTGCTGCGACAGCGATGATGAGCTGGTCGAAGATCTTTAGGGCTCGCTCGACGACGTCGAGATGCCCGTTGGTGAAAGGGTCGAAGCTGCCCGGATAGACCGCGGTCTTCGGTTCGTGGTTCATGCGCGCAACACGCTGACCATCGTGTCGCCGTATCGCCGCTGCCTGTCGACGTGCATCCGCGTGAGCACGGGCAGCTCCTGGCGCCGCGAGTGCTCCACGACCACAGTCGCAGCTGACAAACCGCGGTCGATCGCCTTCAGCGCACGGTCGAGGATGGGATCCTCATACGGCGGGTCCATGAACACGAATTCGGCCTGCTTCAACTGGTCCGGCGAGCTATCCAACCAGCGCACGACATCACCCCGTACGACCTGCGCGCGAGCTTTGAGATCGAGCAATTCCAAGTTCTGGCGCAGGATAGCAAGACCACGCGGCTCGCGGTCCACGAAGGTGACGCCCGCCGCGCCTCGAGATAGAGCCTCTATGCCAATGGCTCCAGAGCCGGCAAAGAGGTCCAGCACGTACACGCCGTCGATCCCCGGCCCCACCAGGTTGAACATCGCCTCCTTGACGATGCCCTGCGTCGGGCGGATTCCCTTTGGGGTTTTGAGCCGGCGGCCGCGCGCCTCTCCCCCGGCGACGCGCAGCTTGGACACGCCTACCCTCGCCCGCGAACGCGTATCGAGCCGCGGCCGTTGATGGTGCCGATCCTGGCCGCCTGATACGGGCTTGAGCGCAGCGCGGACTCGAAGTGGCTGGCGTTTTGTGGCGGGATCGCCACCAGCAGGCCACCGCTCGTTTGCGCGTCGCACAGGATCAGCTGATCGACCTCCCGTAGCCCGCCCCAGTCCACCTGCTCCCGATACGCCGCGTGATTGCGCCGGCTGCCGCCCGAGAAAAGATCGCGTTCCGCCAGGTCTCGCAGCCCATCCATCAGAGGGATCGCTGCCAGATCGATGTCAGCACCCCCAACGAGGTTGCTCAGGTGACCCATGAGCCCGAAACCCGTGACGTCAGTCGCCGCTGTTGCCCCGGCTTCGACCATCGCCGCGGAGGCGTCGCGGTTGAGGTGCGACATCACGGCCACCGCCTGGCGTTCCAATGCGGGCGGACAGAGGCCGCGCTTGATGGCAGTGGTGACGAGGCCCGAGCCGAGCGGCTTGGTCAGGTACAGGACGTCGCCGGCCTGTGCGCCCTCGTGGCGGATGACGCGATCAGGATGGACCTCTCCGATCACTGCGTATCCGAACTTGGGCTCGGGGTCGTCGACCGAATGGCCGCCGACCACGGCAATTCCAGCCTCGCCCATCTTGGCCGCGCCTCCTGACACGATCCTCTCGAGCAGGCCGGTGCCCAGCTTCTCGCGCGGGAAGGCGGTCATGCCCAACGCGAAAAGCGGCCGCGCACCCATCGCGTATACATCGCTCACCGCATTCGCGGCGGCGATGGCACCGAACTCGGCAGGGTCGTCGACTATAGGGGTGAAGAAATCAACGGTCGCCACGAGTGCCCGGTCCGGCGCGATGCGGTAGACGGCCGCGTCGTCGCGGGGGCCTCCGAGCATGACGTTTGGATCGGCGATCGAAGGCAGCGCGCCCAGCACGAGGCCGAGTTCGATCGGGCTCAGCTTGCAGGCGCAACCGGCGCCGTGGCTGTACTCGGTCAGCCGCAGCGGCGAGAGCTCATTCATCGTCCTTAGTATGGTCATCGTTCTAATGGGACTCGTATTCGGCGCGATCGCTCCTCACGGCGGGCTTGCCATCGAGGAGGCTTGCCTGCCCGAGGAGCGCGGGTTGGCGGCGACGACGCGCGCCGGGATGATGGAGCTTGGCCAGCTTTTCACCGCGGCAGGGCCGCAGGCCGTGGTCGTCGCCACGCCGCACAACGTCCACATTCCCGCGTCGATGGGCGTCATCGTCTCCGGCCGCGTGGCTGGGCAACTCGCAGGAGCGCCTTCATCGATCGCGCTCGATGTACCGACGGAGCTGACGCTCGCCTGGCTCGTGCTGAAAGCTCTTTTGACAGCCGGGGTGCCGGCCGCCGGCATCAGCTTTGGCGGCAACGATCCGGCCGAAGCAGTCGCGCCGATGGATTGGGGCGTGCTGATTCCACTGTGGTTCATGGGCGGCCGCGCCGACCCTCCCATACCGGTGGTCGTGATCACCCCGGCCAGGGATCTTTCGGCGGCCGATCACATCAGAGCGGGCGCGGCTGTCGCCGAAGCCGCCGGTGCCTCCGGCCTGCGCGTCGCGTTTATCGCCAGCGCCGACCACGGCCATGCGCACGATCCGCAGGGGCCTTACGGGTTCGACCCGGCCGCCAAGCGGTACGACCAGCTGATCTGCGAGCTGGTACGCGGGGACCAGATGGATCGACTCGCAGACATCCCCCCGGAGCTGGTCGAGAGCGCGAAGGCCGACAGCTGGTGGCAGATGCTCATGCTGCACGGCGCGACGGTGAACGGTTGGCGCGGCCGGCTCGTCTCGTACGAAGCGCCGACTTATTTCGGGATGCTGACCGCGGCCTACACCCCGGCGATCAGCCCCGGTAGCGCATCACCGCCTCGAAAACGCACCGCGCCCCGAACTCGAGCGCGCTGACCGGGACACGCTCGTCGGCCGCATGGATCGTGGACGAGCCGTTGAAGTCCGCGGGATTGTTCAGCGGCAGGAACCCGTAGGTGCGTATGCCAAGACTGGCGAAGTGGCGTGCATCGGTACCCCCGGTGACGAGGAAGGGGAGCGGAACGCAGCCCGGGTCGGCCTCGCGAAGGATTGACGCCAGCAGGTCGAGCTGGGAGAGGTCGATCTCCGGCTGCGCCGGGCCGACCAGCTGCACCGCTAGCTCTGGTTCAGGCCCGATCACCGCTCGAAGCTCGCGGAGCATGTCTTCCGGCCCGAAACCGGGGAGCAACCGGCCATCCAGTTGAACCGACACCTCGCTCGGGATGACGTTGACCTTCAAACCCCCGCTCACAATCGTGGCGTTGACCGTGTTGTGGAGCGCCGCGTCGAGGTTGCGACCCAATGGGCCAAGCTCGGAGAGCACCGCATCCGCGAGCACCGGGTCGAGCAACGACGCCAAGCGCTGCTTCCAGGGCTCATCGAGCGCGTCCCGCATCCCGTCCAGCAGCAGCCTCACCGGCGGGGTGATGTGCACCGGCAGGCGAGCGGTGTCGAGGGTTGTCAACAGCGCGCCCAACTTCGCCATGGCGCCGCCATGCGCCGGGATCGAACCATGGCCGCCCGGCCCGCGGAGCGTGGCGAGGATCTGGCATCCCCTCTTCTCCGAAACCATGATCGGGTAGAAGCGCCTGCCTCCCAGGTGCTGCACGACGCCGCCTGACTCGCCAATGCCGTGCTTGATGCCGGTGAACAGCCCTGGATGCTTGTCGACGAGGAACTTCGCGCCCTGGTTACCTCCCGCCTCTTCGTCAGCCAGAACCGCGAGGACGAGGTCGCCCGGGGCGCCGCCCTTCGCCTTCGCCTGCAGCAGCGCGTTGACCATCATCGCCACTCCACCTTTCATGTCGAGCGCGCCTCTGCCCCACAGATACCCATCGACGATCTCGCCGCCGAAGGGCTTGTGTGTCCAGTCCTGGTTGACCGTGGTGACCACGTCGACGTGGCCCTGCAACAGGAACGGAGGAGCCTCGCCCCTGCCCTTCAACCGCGCCACCAGGTTGGAGCGGCCGCGCGCATTCTCATAGCGAGCGCTCGATATGCCGGCCTCATCGAGAACCCGTTCGATCAGCTCGACCGCAATGTCCTCCTGGCCTGGAGGGTTGGTCGTGTCGAGCTGGATCAGGTCGCGGGTCAGCTCAACGACAAAAGGCGACTCGGGCACGTTGGCCAATGTAAGTCAAGTGCGAGTGCGGCAGGGTTCGAAGAGCCGCCGCTAGCTTATGACCGTTTGCTCGAGGCGGCGCGTCACCGCCGCCTTGAGCGTCGGGTGGTTGGCGAAACCCGGGTCGGCTTCGAGCACGCGCTCGGCTTCCTCACGCACCTCGCTCAGGAGCTGCGGGCGCTCCAGGGCCTGCATCGCGACGTCGGACATGCCGTGCTGCCGCGGGCCCATGAGCTCCCCCATCCCCCTGATGCGCATGTCCTCCTCCGCAAGCCTGAACCCATCGCGAATTCGTGTCAGCAGGCTGAGACGTTCCAGCGACGGTTCCGACGGATCGTCCGACAGCAGCAAGCAGTAGCTCTGGCCCGACCCTCGGCCGACACGCCCGCGGAATTGATGGAGCTGCGCCAGGCCGAAGCGCTCCGCGCCTTCGATCATCATCACAGTCGCGTTGGGAACATCGACTCCCACCTCGACGACTGCGGTGGCGACGAGGACCTGGATCTCGCCACTCACGAACGCGCTCATCACCTCGTCCTTGTTCTTGAGTCGTCCGTGCACGAGGCCCATCCGGAGGTCCGGGAACACCTCGGTCTTCAGCCGCTCGAACTCGGCGGTCGCAGAACGCGCCACCAGCAACTCTGATTCGTCGATCAGCGGACAGATGACGAAGGCCTGACGTCCGAGACTCACCTGCGCCCGGACCAGCTCATAGGCGTGTCGCCGGTCCGCCGGCGCGATCACGTCCGTCTGCACTGGCGAGCGGCCGGGGGGCATCTCGTCGATCACCGACACCGACATCTCGCCATACAGGGCGAGCGCCAGCGTGCGTGGGATCGGCGTGGCGGTCATCGCCATGAAGTGCGGACGGCCATGTCCCTTTGCGCGCAGCCGCTCGCGCTGGCGGGTGCCGAATCGATGCTGCTCGTCGACTATTGCGAGGCCGAGGTTGGCCAGCTCCACGTCCTCTTCTATCAATGCGTGCGTGCCGACCACGAGGGCGCACTGGCCCGAGGCGGCGGCGGCCCGGACCCGCCGGCGCTCCGCTGCACTCTGGCCGCTGACGAGGAGCTCGACTGTGAGTCCCGGAAAGCTCGTCTCGAGATACGCGCGGAACTTGTGGAGATGTTGACGCGCGAGAATTTCGGTCGGCGCCATCACCACCGACTGGAAGCCGGCCGAATGCGCCATCGCAACGCATGCCGCCGCAACAGCAGTCTTGCCCGAGCCGACGTCGCCGTTCAGTAGACGGTTCATTGGGACGGGTAGGCTCATGTCCTTGAACGCCTCCCATGTCGATCTTCGCTGCGCGTGCGTCAGCTCAAAGCCAAGGCCGCCTTTGAAGGCGTCGATCACTTCCTGGCGGTAGGGGATCGGCTCGGCTGGCTCGGCCGCGATAGTGGAGCGCATCAATGCAAACGCTGCCTGCAGCTCGAAAAGCTCCGCAAAAGCCATTCGCGTGCGCGCCATGCTCCAGTCCGCTGCGCTCTCGGGATGGTGGCCCAACCGCACAGCCTCTGCAATTGGGAGCAAGTGGTGGCGCTCGAGGACGTCAGCGGGCAGGACATCCTCCATCTCTCCGGCGAGTGGGAAGACCGACTCGATCCACTCAGCCACCTTCTTCGAGCTGATCCCTTTGACAAGGTGATATCTCGGCATCAGGTCGCGCAACCGCTTGAGGCCCGCCGCGCTGACCTTTTCGTGCAGGGGGTTGCGCATCTCGAACACGCCGAACCTGCCTTTGACCAGCCCGGCGACAGCGACACGCTCGCCCTTGGGGAGCTGCTTGGCCATGTATGCCTGGTTGAACCAGACCAACTTCAAGATGCCGCCCGCATCGTCTTGCAGCGTCGCCTCTGTCAGCTGCATCTTCTTGTACTTCGAGCGCTTGGCGGAGATCGCTGCGACAGTGCCGATCACCGTCGCCTGCTTGCCGTCAGTGAGCTGCGCCACCGCCGTCGGCTCTCCGTACTCGTCCCAACCGAATGGCAGGTGCAGAAGCAGGTCGCGAACCGTGACAATCCCGAGCTTGGCAAGCCTCGCGGAATCGGTTGGCCCGACCTTTGGGATTTCACCGACCGGAGAGTTGAGGCCTACCGCCACCTATATCTGCGCGCAGCGACTAGCTGCGCCGAGCACGCTGTCGCGCCTCGAACATCGTCGCGTAGACGAGCTGTGTGGCCAGTGCGACTGCGATCACGAAAGCGATCCCATCGAGGTGGACCCGGCTGAGCAAGAACCAGCCGATCGCGAGGATCCCGACGCTGAATGCGGTCTGCGCCCAATCGCCGACGAAGAGGCCGATCACCTCGGCCGCGGCAGCGCGGAGGAAACTCACGCCGGCACCGGCCTACGCCTGCGAATCATCATCACGGCCACGCGCGAGGCCCCGAAGTAGATGGCTGCGATGCCGAGGACCGAGACGAGGTCGAGGGGCCACATGGCGCCCATACCCTCCGCCACCCAGAAGGTACCGATGGTGGTCAGGATGACTCCGACCGCGTATTTCAGCGTGTTCTCAGGCACCTGCGCGAGAGGCCTTCGAACGACCACGCCGATGATGGCTACGACAATCATCGCCAGCAGACCCCCGGCGACGGCGATGTGCAGCCCGCCGCTGGTCCCGCCGACGGCCACGACGATGAAGACCACCTCCATGCCCTCGAGGAACACGCCTTTCAAGGCGATGACGAAGGCCACCCAGTCCTGGCGGAGAAGGCTGCCGCTAAGCTCCTTGATCGTTTCCTCGTACGACTTGTTCTCGTCATGCAACGCGATGACGCCGGCGGATCGAAGGATTGCCTTGTGCAGCCAACGAAGGCCGAAGAGAACTATCAGGGTGCCGATGATGAGCTTGAGCGTCAGCTCGGGGACGCGCGTCACGATCAGCTGGCCGAAGAGCACGACGAGGACGGCGAGCGCGACCAGAGCCACCACCGTGCCGTAAAGCGGCGATCGCCACCCTCTCGTGAGGCCGATCGCCAGCACGATGGTGAGGGCCTCGACCGACTCGACGGCTGATCCCAGGAACGCCGCGCCGAATGTCAGGACCTGCGCGTACATCTCTTCACAGAGCTTATAAGGGTTTAATGGGACGATGAAGCCCGGCCTTTACAGCGACGATTCGATCACCCGCCGGGTCAACCGTGAGAACGTCCTCTTCCTCGGAGGCGGGCGGGCGCTGCTCATGCAGCTGGCGCATCCGAAGGTGGCGGCGGGGGTCGATGAACACTCGGACTTTCGCGCGCATCCGCTGCGCCGATTGCGCAGGACCATCCTCATGACGATGGCCATCGTGTTCGGCGATCGGGAGACAGCGCTGGCCGCGGCGCGCGGGGTGAATCAGGTCCACGCGCGCGTCAAGGGGCGCGATTATCGTGCCCTCGATCCCGACCTGCTGCTCTGGGTGCATGCAACGCTGATGGACACCGCCCTCGTCACCTACGAGACATTTGTAAAACCACTGCTTCCACGCGAGCGCGAGGACTTTTACCAGGAGTTCAAGGTGCTCGGCGAGCTGCTGGGGATTCCAAGAGAAAGGTTTCCCGTGACGCTGCGGGACTTCGATGCGTACCTGCTCGAGATGATGGACAGCGGTCCGCTGCGCGTCGACGCCAGGGCACGAGCCCTGGCGAAGCTGGTGTTGCGGCCACCAACTCGCCTGCTACCCGGCCCCGCGATGATCCCCATGGAGGTGATCACCGCCGGCTTGCTGCCGCCTACTCTGCGAAACCAGTACGGCCTGACCTGGGGCTCCGGCCAGCAGCGTGCTTACAGGATCGCGGTGCGCACCCTGCCACGCCTGGTCGCGCTGACCCCACCGGTACTTCGCGTGTGGCCACTACCAGGGCGGAACGTGAAGCTCGCTATTTCTTGATGTAGACGAGCCCCAGCGCCTTCGGTCCTGTGTGGGTGCCGAGCACCGACCCGATCTGGCCGATCGGGATTTCGTGGTCGGGCAGCTCTTTGCGCAGGTCGGCGGCGACCTGCTCGGCTTCGTCGGCGGCCTGAGCGTGGACGACGGCCACGTGCTCGACAGGCAGGTCGCCTCTGAAGAATTCGACCATCCGCGGGATCGCGCGCGCCCTCGTGCGAACTCGCTCGACCGGCTTGATCTCACGATCGGCCACCAACAGAAGCGGCTTGACGTTGAGCATGGTCCCGACCAAGGCGGCCGTGCGGCTCATACGCCCGCCCATCTCGAGGTACTTGAGCGTGTCGAGGAGTGCCAGCACCCGACATTTCGGAACGCGTTGCTGAACAGCCTCGGTCGCCTGCTCCAGGCTCTCGCACTGCGCGGCAACCCGGCACAGGAAGGCCATCGGAAATGTCACCGTCTCACTGTCGATGACGTTCACCTTGAATCCCTCGACCGATTGAGCTCCGACCCTCGCCGCCTCCGCCGTCGCTGAGAGCTGCGCACCGATATGGATCGAGATGCAGCCATCGTGGTCTTTCGCCAATCGCTCGTAGACCTCGGCGAACTCACCGGGCGAAGGGGCTGACGTGGTGGGCAGTTTCGTCGCCGTGGTCAGCCGGCGAAAGAACTCCTCGTTGTCGATGTCCACGCCGTCGCGAAATGTCTCGGTGCCAAACAGCACCTTCAGCGGGACGACCTCGATGTCGTAACGCTCGCGCCACTCTTTGGGTAGGTCGGCGGTGGAATCGGTGACCACCGCGAAGCTTCTCTTCAGCGTCGTCACTCGACCGACAGGATGAACGGGTAATGCTGCTGGCCGCCTTGCTGAACCTCGACCTCGAGGCCGGGGAAGCTCGACTGGATCGAGGACTGCAGGCTCGCGAGCTCGTCGTCGCTGGCCCCCTCGCCGCGGTAGACGGTCACCAGCTCATACGAATCAGGACCGAGCTTGCCGAGCGCCCTTTTGACGACATCGGCGTAGTCGCCACCGGCAAACTCGAGCTTCTCGTTGATGAGCCCGATGACGTCGCCTTTCTTGACCTTCAGGCCGTTGGAGCGGGTGTCACGAACAGCGTGCGTGACCTCGATCGTCTGCACACGGGCGGCCTCGGCCTTCATCGTCGCAGCGTTCTCAGCGCCGGAGCGATCCGGGCGAAAAGCAACAACGGCGGCCACCCCCTCGGGCACGCTGTGGGTCTCGACGATGTGCACCTTCTTCGGCGTGAGTCCCGTCACCTGCTTGGCGGCAAGAACGACATTGCGATTGTTGGGAAGCAGGATCACCTCCTGGTAGGGCAGTGACTCGATCGCCATGAGCATGTCCTGCGTGCTCGGGTTCATGGACTGGCCGCCCTCAACGATCGCATCGACGCCGAGGCCACGAAATATTTCGACCAACCCGCTGCCCGCGACCACTGCCACCAGGCCGGCGCCGTTCGGCCGCGGAGGTTTTGCGGCGCCCTCGCCTTCGATGATTCGCCTGTGCTGCGTCGACATGTCGCCGACGTTCAGCTTCAGCAGCTTGCCGTAGCCACCCGCCAGGGTGATCACACGGGTCGGGTCGTCGGTATGCACGTGCACCTTGACGAGCTCGGGCTCGCCGACGACGAGCACGGAGTTGCCCAGGGCTTCGATCTGGTTGCGAATCGCTTCGATGTCGAGACCGTTGCCTTCGATCAAGAACTCTGTGCAGTAGCCCCACCCGCCTTCGGGGAGGTCGAAAACCACCTGGGAAGGCTGCGCATGGATCGCTGTTTGGGCCGTCGAGGCAAAGAACGCCGACTCCTCCACCGTCTTGAGCATGCCCTCGAGGATTATCTGAAGGCCGAATCCGCCTGCGTCGACCACGCCTGCCTCGCGGAGGATCTGCAGCTGGCTCGGCGTCCTCAAAACTGCATCGCGAGCGCCGGTCGCGGCCGCTGAGATGACGCTCGCGATTGTGGCATCAGGACTGGCGGCGGCTGCGGTGGCCGCACGGCCCGCTTCTCGCGCCACGGTGAGGATCGTCCCCTCGGTCGGCTTGTTGACAGCTCGATAGGCGGCGTTCGCAGCCTCCTCGAAGGCGGCGGCAAGCTCACGGGGCGTCAGCGAGCTCTTGCCCTCGACCGCGCGAGCGAATCCTCGGAAGATCTGCGACAGGATGACGCCCGAGTTGCCGCGGGCTCCCATGAGGCTGCCGTGCGATGCGAGCTTGGCGATCTTGCTCACCTCGGCAGCGGTGGAATCCTTGATGTCCTCGACCGCGGACTGCAGAGTCAGGAGCATGTTGGTGCCCGTGTCGCCGTCGGGGACCGGGAATACGTTGAGGCGGTTGGCCTCCTCGTGGTTGGCCGCGAGCCAGCTCAAGCTGCCCAGGAGGGCCTGCTTGAAAAGGGGTCCGTCCACCCCGACGGGCCTATTCGAAGCCATGGCTCAGCGCCGCTCTTCCCGTACGCCTTGCACGTTGACATTGACCTCCACGACTGGCACGTTGACCGAGCGTTCCACGGCGAACTTGACCGCCTCCTGCAGGTTGCGGGCGACCTCCGAGATGCGGATGCCGTATTGCACGATCACGTACACATCGATAGCCAGGCCGTCTTCGACCTCGACGACCACCACCCCGCGGTCTTCGCTGCCACGGTGCAGCAGCTCCGCCACCCCGTCGCGCAGGCCGCGCCCGGCCATGCCGGCGATCCCGTAGCAGCCCATGGCGGCGTGACCGGCAATCGCCGCCACGGCGGACGGGAAGACCTCGACGCGGCCCCACTGGCGGGATTCGCCAAGCGCAGTCGTAGTCTTCAAGGTCATTGAGTGCCATGGTACAATTCGGTGTCCGGAACCGTCAGATCCGGCCCATTTACGCCGTCAATCCCAATCGGAAGGTGCCTCATGGCCAAGCGTTGCGCGATATGCGGCAAAGAGCCGCAGTACGGACACCACGTCAGTCATGCCAAGAACCGCGTCAACCGCCGGTTCATGCCGAACCTACAGATGGGGCGCGTGACGGTCGGCGGGCGTCAGGTTCGAGCGCGAGTTTGCACTCGCTGCCTCCGCTCCTACTCCGCGTAGGGGAGCGCTGAGCGACAGCCTCTACCTGGGCCTCGGCCTTGTCGCGTTCGTGGTCGCATTCGCAGTCCAGTACGGTCTGTACCACCGACTGCTCCACGCAGCCCTTAGATCGCGCGACGCCGCCGTCCTGCGGCCCGCCATGAAGCGGTGGGTAAGGGTCGCGATCGTGTGGCAGGTCCTCGTGCTCGCCGCCTGCGTCCTGTACCTGGCTCTTCTCACATCGCGGCATGGGCAGGGCATCGCGTGGATCTCGCCGGCGGTGGGGGCTGTATTCGGCACGGCGCTGCCGCTGCAGTTCGTCGCGGTGGCGATCCTTCGGTCGGCGCGCGGGGGTTGAGGTCGCCTTAAGTTAGGTCTATCCCGTGGACCTCGCCCAGGTTGCGCAGGTCCTTGCGCAGCTTCGCCCAGACGCGCTCCTGCGCTGCTTCCTGTGGGATCACGCTGGACGGGTCGTTGATATCAGCGGCCAGGTCCGGGCGTTCGACCATCTCGGCAAAGAACAGAGTCCACGCGCGCGGCACCACCTCGTAGATCGCATAGCCCCCTCCGCCCAGCGCCAGCCAGCGACCCTCGCACAGCTCGTGCGCGAGCTCGTGGAACCTGCTGCCCACCCGCGGCCATATGCGTGTTGTCGCCGACAGGTGTGCGAGTGGATCGAGGTAGTGCGTGTCACAGCCATCCTGGGTGACGAGGATCGTCGGCTTGAACCGTCGTAGCAGCGGCGGCACCACCTTCTCGAACCCCTCGAGCCACGGCTCATCCCATGTGAATGGCTCGAAGGGCAGGTTGGCCGCGGCTCCCCGACCGGGTCCAACCCCACAGTCCTCCGGGAAACCGGTACCCGGGAACAGGTGGCGGCCGCTTTCGTGGAGGCTGATGGTGAGCACGTCGGGATCGTCGTAGAAGATGCCTTCGACTCCGTCGCCGTGGTGGACGTCGACGTCGACGTAGGCGACACGGTGCCCGCGATCCTTGAGCCACTTGATGGCGATCGCCGCGTCGTCGTACGTGCAGAAACCGGACGCTCGTGCCCGATGTGCGTGGTGCAGGCCGCCGGCGGGGCTGAAGACGTGCAGGGCCGCTCCGCCTTCGATCGCCTCAGCCGCGACCAGGCTGGCACCCGCCACCAACGCGGCGCCTTCGTGGAGCTCATCCGAGATCGGGTTGTCAGCAGAGGCGAAGCCGGCGGCCTCGATCCTGTCGGGGGAGATCCGCCTGCGCTCGACGGGATCGCTGAGCTTGCGCACGAGGTCCACGTATTCAGGGGAATGGACGAGCTCGAGCTCTTTGATCGTGGCCCGGCGGGGCGGGAGGAGATGGCAGTGCTCGATGAGCCCTGTCGACTTGATCAGGTCCATCGTGAGCTTCACGCGGATCGGCTGAAGCGGATGTTCATCCGAGAGGTGATGTTTCATCAGCTCGTCGCCGTAGACGAGCGCAACCAGACCAGACACTGACTACTTACGCTAGCAGGGCGGTGAATGAGGTCGGCGAAAGCCTTTTCGAGTCAGTCCCAAACTTCTCCGAGGGTCGGAATCGGGTGTCGATCGATGCCATCGCGGGCGCTGCCGCGAGCGCTGTCCATCTCCTGGACGTGGATGCAGATGAAGATCACAACCGCACGGTCGTTTCGCTTGCCGGCTTCCGTTCTCCCCTGATCGAAGCGTTGATGGCGTCAGTTGGGGCGTCCGTTGACATGATCGACGTCCGGTCGCACCGCGGCGTGCATCCACGAGTTGGCGCGGCCGATGTCGTGCCGATCGTGCCGCTCGATTCGACGCCGTTGAGCCGCTGTCAAGAGGTGGCCGTCGAGCTTGGCGAGCGCATCTGGAACGAGCTCAAGGTGCCGGTGTACTTTTACGGCCGCGGCCAGAGCCTGGCCGACATCCGCGCGGGTCGCGGGCGCCTCGATCTGGGCGGGCCTGGCCTCCACCCCACCGCGGGCGCAGTATGCGTGGGCGCTCGGCCGAAGCTGGTGGCCTTCAACGTGATCTTGCGGGGCCTCGAGGTAGGTGCCGCTCGCGCCCTCGCGCGCTCCATTCGGGAATCAGGTGGGGGGATGCGAGGCGTCCACGCGCTCGTCTTCGAGCCGAGCGGTGGGCGCGTGCAGCTTTCGATGAACCTGTTCCGGCTCGAGGAGACGACGCCCGCGATGGTGGTCGCCGAGCTGGAGCGCCGGGGGGTCTCGATCGCCTCGCAGCAGGTGGTCGGACTATGCCCGACACCGGTGGCGAACGCGGCGGCGGCGGGCCGGCTCCTGGAGGCCCGACTGGCTGCGGCGGCCGCGCGCGCGGCCGCCGCGAGGTGCTTCGAGCGCGGGGACAACGAGCACGTGGCGCTCGCCAGGCGGTTGCGCCGGGAGGCGGACGGGCTGGCCGGTCTGGGTGTCGATCAGGTCGATCTGCTCGGCGGCGCCGAGAGAGCGGCCGCGCTGATCCCTGTGCTCAAGGTGGCGGGCGTGCTGGATGACGAGCTCGAAGCGATGCTGGGCGCTGCCTCGAGCGGCTTTCGCGAGGCTGTCACCCAGGAGACACGATCGATATATGCCGCGCGCATTGCCGCCCTTGACAGGAGGCTTGGCCCGGCTGTCGGTTGACGTTCAGCCTGTCAGGCGGCTGGGACCTTCGTGTCCACAGTTACGGCGCAGGCACCGCCGTTGACCTCGATCGAGTAGGCGTCGCCGGCGGTGGCATAACCGTCCGATTGCCACCTGGCGCTTCCGATCGCCCCCGTGTGGTGGCCGTCCGCCGTGAGATTGACGGCTCCCCCAGAGACCTGGACCGAAACCTCAACGCCGCTCGGCCGGTGCACACGCACCGTCAGCGCGCCGCCATTGGCGCTGATCGGCACGATGCCTTTCGGCGGCCCGACCGTGATATTGAGCTGAACGGCGCCGGTGTTCGACTCGATCGAGGTGACCTTCACGTTGGTCAGGTTGAAGGTGGCGTTGGTGGCCCCGCTGTTCAAGCTGAAGCTCCAGCTCACGGACGGGCTGATGTGCAGATCGATGGCGAGATGCCGGCTGCCGAAAATTCCGAACTGACCCTGCTGGGATATCCGGAGCTCGCCGGTCTCCTTGTCCAGCGTCACCTCAGGCTTCGAGCCTGAGTATGTGAGCACCGCTCTGTAAAGGTCGGAGCCCATTCTGGTGTCGCCGACCACCGTCACGTCGGCGGCGCCGACTTCGAGATCCAGGCTCGCCGCGCTGAGTGAGCCGGCCTGGTCAGAAGAGGTGAGCGTTTGCGTGCCGCCGGGGATCGCGGGTCCCACCGCCACGTAGGCGATGGCGCCGACGCCGGCGATCACCAGGATGAGGACGGCAGCGATGTCGACCGCCGCTCCTTGCAGCGTCCGGCGTGCGATGAGCTCGAGGCCGATGACGATCAGGATGAGCGGCCAGAGATCCGCGAGGCGATAGAGGCGGTCGGCGGAGATCACGTTGAGGTCGACCAGCAGGGCGAAGATGCCGATGACGATCAGCACCACCGGCCAGAAGAAGCTGCGGTAGTGGCGGTGCATCGGCGGGTTCGGCCTCACACCTTGGCCCGGCGGACTATCAGCCACACGCCGAGGATGATGAGAACGATTGGCCAAACGTACCTGCCGTCAAGCCAATCGAGAAGGTTGAGGTTCCGAAGCAGGAGGAAGACCCCGATCACGACGAGGACCAACGGGAA
Organism: Candidatus Dormibacteraceae bacterium; assembly: GCA_041497375.1. GTDB lineage: Bacteria > Chloroflexota > Dormibacteria > Dormibacterales > Dormibacteraceae > Palsa-872. The sequence continues at coordinate 15,164 of JBGQGI010000003.1, forward strand.
GAAGTAGTCCCTTCGCGAGAAGTTCATTTGGTCGATTCTAGACCGGGTCCCTGGCTGGGCGGTCAGACCGGAGCCACCACCTCGAACAGCTCAGGGCGCTCCTTGCGGGCGGCTTCGATGAGGTCCGATCCGGCCACCGTCGCCTGGATGGGCGTGGGTGGCTCCAGGTAGGACTTCGCGACGCGCTGGAGATCGGCGGCTGTCGCTTCCAGGAGCCGCTGCTTGAACTTTTCGCGTTCGGCGCGGGTGAAGCCGGTCAGGCGGTTGATGGCTTCGCGGCGGCCCTTGATGTCGGGCGACTCGAGGGGATCGACGTCCCCGCACGCCCCCAGGATCGCCTCCTTCAGCGCCTCGGCATCGATGTCCGTGTCGATGACCCACCTCACCGCGCGGTCATAAGTGTCGTAGGTGCGGATTATGTTGGGGTCGCGGTAGGAGCCGAAGTAGAAGTTGCCGCCGCCTGTGCTGGCCTGTGCGTATGCGCCATAAGCGCCACCCTTTTCACGCAGCTCCTTGTGGAGGAAGGTGTCGCGCACGTAGTTGGCCAGCACCAGCAGGACTGGAGCGTCAGGGTGCTGGTAGCGGACTGTCTTGAAGGTGCGCACGTTGAAGGCCACAGGCAATGGTCCGGTCCTGGCTTCGCGCACGGGGTCGAGAGGCAGGGGCTTGACAGGGACTCCATTGGCCCCGGCAACCCCATCCCCTGGCGCCGGTAGCGCCGCCACCAAGTCCGCGAGGTAGCCCTTGAGCGTTTCAATCATCGAGTCTTCACATGTCACGACCACAGTGATCGAATCGCTTCGGAAGAGCTTCCGTCTAATCGCGTCGAGCTTGGAGACCACGTCGCGCAGCCCACTCTCGTCGAGCTTGGCGAGGTTGCGCATCACGTGGAGCATGCCGATGCCCTGGAGCCTGTCGTTCATGGCTCCTTCGGAGTTCAACTTGGATTGCGCGAGGAGGATCGCGAATTGAAACCCGAGGTTCGCGATCGAGCTCTCGAGCCGCGTCGCTGTCTCCGCGATGATCTCCTTCAGCCGTCCTGTTTCGATCTCCAGCCGTGCGGTCAAGTCGGTGAGCAGGTCGATGAAGGGCTCGGCGTTGCGGTCGAGTGCCTTGCCCGAAACCATGAACGACTGTAAGTAATCTTCGCGGGCCGCCAATGGTTGGACCTGGGCGGCTGCGCCCACGCCACCGGTATAGGAGGCGATCCGCTTTGCGATCTCGACGTAGTCCTGGCCTGCTGCGCCGGCCTGGGTGAGGACGCGCCCGAACAGAGGAAGCATGTCCTTCTCGTCGGGGGTGAGGGCCGAGAAGTCTGACCTGATGTCGATGTAGGTGACACCGTTGGTCGGCAGCGGAAAGAATTCCACGTGCGCCGCCCCCAGCGTTATGTACCGGCTGGGGACGTCTTCGAACTTCATCGGGATGTCGGACAGCTCCAGCGTCGGCAGGGTCGAGAGGTCTTGCTTCGCGTCCTGCTCTTGCTTCAGGCGGAGGGCCTCGGCGACGATTCGCGCTTTGTCGGCTCCGCTGAGGCCCGCTTCGATTTTGGCCAGGCGCTCGAGCTCCTTCTTGCGCTTCTTGTCTTCGAGCTCGGTGTCGGGCACGACAGTGAGCAGGCCGCGGTGCGTGTTGTCGAGCAGCTCGGCCTGGATGAGGTTTTCAAAGAAACGGCCCTCTTTGCGATGGCGCTCCAAACGCGCGAGGTCCGAGTCGAAGTTCAGCGCGTCGTAGGGATCGCCGCCGTAGTAGTAGGGGGCGAGGGCTGTGAAGAGGACCTTCAGTGAGTAGGGGAAGCCCGCGTTGGAGCGCTCGCGCTTCTCGAACTCGAGATGGTGGATGGCAGCGTCGACCTGGGTCTGGTCCACGCCATCCTTGGCGAGGCGCTCAAGAGTGTCCAGCACTACGCGCTCTACCTTCTCCGCGTCCTCGCGCGCGATGTCTTTCAGTCCTGCGCCGAACACCGTTTCTCGGTAGTCGTCCTGCAGGCCGCTTCCGTCGGCCATCGCGGTGCCCAGCTTCGAGTCGATGAGGGCTTTTCTCAGTGGCGAGGCGGCGTTGCCCAGCAGCACCTCGGCGAGGACCTTCATGGCGAGCAGCTGGAAGGAGTCGCCGGTATGGACCGTCACCCATGCGACGAGGGCCTGCGCCTTGCGCGAGTTGTCCTCGTCTTTGGTGGCGGGATACGGTTCGACAGCCTTGACCGGTTTCGTGAAGCGCTTGACGTCGTGGATCGAGGTGTCGACCTCGATTCTGTTGAAGTGCTTCAGCGCGTTTTCTTCGATCGCAGCAAGGGTTTGCTCGAGGTCCTGGTCGCCATACGTATAGAAGTAGGCGTTGCTCGGGTGGTAGTGGACGGCGTGGAACTTGCGAAGGTGCTCCCAGGTGAGCTCGGGGATGTGCTCGGGATCGCCGCCGGAGATGTAGGAGTAGGTGAGGCCCGGGAACATTGTTTCGCCCAAGATTTTCTGGACCGCCGCCTGGGGACTTGCGAGGGCGCCTTTCATTTCGTTGAAGACGACGCCCTTGTAGCGGAGGCCGCTGTTGGGATCGGCCGGGTCCTCGAACTCGAAACGGATGCCTTCCTGCTTGAAGGAGTCTTCGTCGAGGCGTGGGAAGAAGGTCGCGTCGAGGTAGACCTCGAGGAGGTTCGTGAAGTCTTTCTTGTTGCGCGAGCTGAACGGGTACATCGTCCAGTCGGCGCTGGTGAAGGCGTTCATGAAGGTGGCAAGGGAGCGGCGCGTCATGCTGAAGAAGGGGTCGCGGACGGGGAACTTTTGTGAGCCCGCGAGCACCACGTGCTCGAGGATGTGGGCCACTCCTGTCGAGTCCTTGGGCACGGTTGGAAAGAACACGGCGAAGGAGTTGTTGTCGTCGGGGCACTCGACGTGGAGGTGGCGGGCGCCGGTGCGCTCGTGCTCGAGCTCGAGGTAGGAACCCTCGAGGCGGTCGAGGCGCTCTTTGCGCAGGATTGTGTAGCCGCCGATGGTGCCTATTCCCCGCGCGCTGGTCTTCGCCATCCGGTTTAGCAGTCTAGTTGGGTGGGCGTGGGCGGCGTCCCGGCCGGTGTCGGGCGTGCTGGCGCGGACTAGGATGGGCGTGATGCTGTTCACGGAGGGTGAGCTCGAGTTCCTGCGGTCGCAGCGCATCGCTCGGGTTGCCACGGTTGGGCCGTCGGGGTGGCCGCACGTGGTGCCTGTGATGTACTCGATCGACGAGGAGGGCGCCTTTGAGTTCGATGTCGATGGGGTCAAGCTGAGGAACCTGAGCAGTGAGCCGCGGGCGGCCATGGTGGTCGACGCGATGGGGCCGAAGCGGGGCGTGTCGTTCCAAGGCCAGGCGGAGCTGATAGGCCCAGAGCGCGCCCGCCTGACGCCGTCGAGAAAGTTCAGCTGGGGCGTGTGACGGCCGGCGGCGCCGGCAGCTAGACCCCGGCCGGGGCCCTCCCTCCTCCCGGCGAGCCCCTCCCCCAGCCCGCACACCGCGAGTCAATCTATTCGGAGTTTTCTTGCCGCGAAACCCTGGTGGTTAAGAGGCTAGCCCTGGATATCGCGCATGAGGTTTGCCATCTCGATTGCAACCTCAGCTGCTTCCGCTCCCTTGTTGTTCTTCGGACCGGAGCGCGCCAGAGCCTGCTCTTTGTCCTCGGTTGTGAGCACCCCGAAAGCCACCGGCACGCCTGTGTCCAGCTGCACCTGCACGATCCCGGCTGCCGCTTGATTCGCAACCACCTCGAAGTGATATGTCTCGCCCCGAATCACGCAGCCCAGGCACACGATCGCGTCATGATTGCCGCGCTCGGCCAGCGCGAGGGCGGTTACGGGAAGCTCCAGCGACCCCGGCACCCACAGCACATCGGGATCCTCGACACCACGCTCTTTGAGCGCGCCCAATGCCCCTCGAAGGAGACGCCTCGTTACGTCTTCGTTGAAACGCGCCACCACCACCGCGATGCGAAGCTCGCTTCCGGTCAGGTCAGGCGTGGCGCCCTTCTCGCCCACTAGAGAAGGTGACCGAGCTTGTCTTTCTTGGTCTTGAGGTAACGCTCGTTGTGCGGGTTGGGAGCGATGCGAATCGGCACCCGCTCCGTCACCTCGAGACCGAAGCCTTCCAGGCCGTAGATCTTCTTCGGGTTGTTGGTCAGCAGCCTGATCTTGCGCACGCCAAGGTCGTACAGGATCTGGCTGCCGATCCCGTAATCACGTTTGTCTGCAGGGTGTCCGAGGGCCTCGTTCGCCTCAACCGTGTCCAGGCCACGGTCCTGAAGGTTGTAGGCATGCAGCTTGTCCAATAACCCAATTCCGCGACCTTCCTGGTGACGGATATACAGGATGACGCCGACACCTTTGGCGGCGATCATCTCCATGGCTGCGTGCAGCTGGGCGCCGCAATCGCAGCGCAGGCTGCCGAAGATATCGCCGGTAAGGCACTCGGAATGTGCCCGCAGCAGCACTGGCTTTTCGGGATCGATCTCGCCCAACACCAGGGCAAGATGATTCTCATGTCGAAGCACGTCCTCATACGCAAACAGCTTCCACTCGTGGGGCTCTTTGCCTCCAATCGGTATCACCGCTTCGACTCGCCGCGCGACCAGCTTTTCGTTGCGGCGCCTGTACGCAATCATCTGTTCAACGGTGATGACCTTGATGTCGTGCTCGTGCGCGAAGCTGTCCAGGTCGGGCATCCGTGACATCGTGCCGTCCGCCTTCATCAGCTCGGTGATCACGCCGGCAGGGTAGAGGCCGGCCAAGACCGCCAGGTCCACCGCGGCCTCAGTCTGCCCCGCCCGCGTGAGCACTCCGCCCTCGGCGGCGCGCAGGGGAAAGGTGTGCCCTGGCATCGAGAAATCGCTCTCCCTGGCCGACGGGTCCAGAACCTTGCGAATGGTGGCCGCGCGGTCGTGCGCAGACGCGCCCGTCGTGACGCTGTCCTTGGCGTCGATGCTGACGCTGAAAGCGGTTCCCAGCCGGCTGGTGTTGCGCTCCACCATCGGGGCGATGCCAAGCTCGTCGAGGCGCCGTGCCACGATCGGCATGCACACGAGGCCCGATCCATGGCGGGTCATGAAGCTGATGTGCTCGGGGGTCACGAGCTGAGCGGCAACCACCAGGTCGCCCTCGTTCTCGCG
>JBGQGI010000004.1:0-18309 GCA_041497375.1 Candidatus Dormibacteraceae bacterium
CAAACGAGCGGGTGCCGCCGCAGAAAGGACATGGGTGGCCGGTGAGGTAGAAGAAGGGGCACGGCGGCAACACCCAGTGGCCTACGTGAAGGGCCCAGTAGATGCGGGTGTAGGCCAGCCACAGCAGCAGGCCGCCGATGACCGAGAAGTCGCGCACCCGGTCGCCGGGCCCAGGCCTGGTGACCGAGATCGGTATCGCCAGCCGGTTGAATTGGCTAACCACCAGAGGAGCCTATCGCAGCAGGCCGACGATATCGTCTGTGGTCTCTGCGACCGCGACGCCGGCCTTCTGGAACGCCTCGACCTTGCTCTTGGCGGTGCCGCGATTACCGGAGATGATCGCGCCCGCGTGGCCCATGCGCTTGCCCTCCGGCGCGGTCCGCCCGGAGATGAAGGCCACGGTCTTGAGCCTCGAGCCCGCGGCCAGCAGCTCCGCCGCGCGCTCCTCGTCGCTGCCTCCGATCTCGCCGATCACCACGAGGTGCGTCGTCGCTGGGTCCTTTTCGAACAGCTCGACGACATCCTTGAATGTCAAACCCGGAACGGGGTCGCCGCCGATGCCCACGATGGTGGACTGCCCCATGCCGGCAAGGGTCAGGGCGGAGGCCACCTCGTAGGTCAGCGTGCCGCTTCGCGACACCAGGCCGACCGGTCCGGCGCTGGTGATGCGTTGGGGAATGATGCCGATCTTGGCCGCGCCGGGCGTGATCAGCCCGGGGCAGTTAGGCCCGATCAGTCGCGCGGACGGATAGCCGCGCAGGAAATCCTTGACTCTGATCATCTCCTGGATCGGAATCCCTTCGGTGATGCAGACGATCAAGTTGATGCCGGCGGCGGCCGCCTCCATGATCGCGTCGGGGGCAAACGGCGGGGGCACGAAGATGCCTGAAGCGTTGGCACCGGTTGCCTTCACTGCATCGGCCACGGTGTTGAAGACGGGCAGTCCGATGTGCGTCGTCCCGCCCTTTCCCGGGCTGGTCCCGCCCACGACCTTGGTGCCCATCTCGAGCATCTGGCCCGCGTGGAAGGTGCCTTCCCTGCCGGTGATGCCCTGCACGATCACCCGCGTAGACGAATCAAGAAGGATGCTCATACCCTCGCCTTCGTCAGCTCGACGATCTTTTGCGCGGCTTCCCAGGCACTGGCGCCTGGCTCTATCCCGTTCTGCTTGAGAATCGCGCGGCCCTCCTCCTCGTTGGTGCCGCTCATGCGCACCACCAGGGGAAGCTTCATCTTCAGGTTGTCGCGGGCGGTGACCAGGCCTCGTGCGACCTCGTCGCCGCGCGTGATGCCGCCGAAAACGTTCATGAGCACACCCCTGACACGCGGGTTCATGAGGATCACGGCGAGCGCGTTCTCCACCACCTCAGCCTTGGCGCCGCCGCCGATGTCACAGAAGTTGGCAGCCTTACCACCGGCCCGGGCCACAAGGTCAAGCGTGTTCATGCAAAGCCCCGCGCCATTTCCGATGATGCCGATGTCGCCATCGAGCGAGACGTAAGTGAGTCCGCGTTTCTTGGCCTCGACCTCGTAGGGATCGCCTTCCAGAACGGCGCCATAGCGCTCCTCTAGGGCCTTCTGTCGCCATGCGGCGCTCTCATCGGTCTCCAACTTCGCGTCACCCGCGATGATCTCGCCCTTCGTAGTGACGACGAGCGGGTTGATCTCCGCTGTCACCGCATCGAGCTCGGGGATCGCTCGGTACAGCTTCTTGATGAGGGCGGTCAGCGGTCGCGCGAGCTCACCGAGGCCGGCATCGAATGCGAGCTGGTTGAGCTCGAAGTCGAGCGGCCCCCGCCAGGGGTTTGGATGCAATCGGGCTATCGACTCCGGCGCCTCCTCGGCAACCTGCTCGATGTCCATGCCGCCTTTAGCGGAGAGCATCAGGATGTTGTTGCGGGCGTCGCGATCGACTGTGAAGCCCAGGTAGATCTCACGCTGGATGTCGAGTGCGGCCTCGCAGTAGACCAGGGGCACCTTGAAACCCTTGATGTCCATGCCGATGATCTGCGCCGCTGCCTTGCGCGCCTCGTCGGGCGTTTTCACCAGCTTGATACCGCCGGCTTTGCCGCGGCCGCCAACTGGGACCTGCGCTTTGATCGCGACCGGCCCCAACTCCGCACAGGCCTGCGCCGCCTCCTCAGGAGTGCGCGCGACTTTGCCAGGCGGGATGTGGATGCCCAGCGACGCGAGCACCTCTTTTGCCTGGTACTCGAGAAGCTTCATCCCGTGGTCAAGAGTACCCGCTCAGCCTATTGCGACGGCCGCGGCCGCAAAGCCACGAACACAAATACACCGCCAACCAAAAACAGCCCGATTCCCACAAAGCGGAGACCTGAAAACGCCACGATCTCGATAAATGAGGCAGCCTCCAGCACCGCGCCAAGTCCCATCGCGATCAGCGCCATCCCAAACCCTCTCTCCCGTCCGGCTGCCAGGCGTCGCGATGACACCCAGGGCGGCCGACGGGCCGTGATCGCCATCCACGCTCCCTGGACCATCGCCATGGCGGCGACCACGAGCAGGGCCAGACCGATTACGCCGTATGCGCTGCTCACAAGGGGATGTTGCCGTGCCAGCGCGGATTTCGGCGGCGGTCCTTCCGCAGCGCCATCTTCAGCGCGCGGATGAGCTCGCTGCGGGTGCGGCCCGGCTCGATCACGTCGTCGATGTATCCGCGCTCCGCCGCGATGTACGGATTGGCGAACCGTTCGGTGTAGTCGGCAACGAGCTCGCGCCGGTGCGCCACCGGGTCGGCGGCGGCGGCCAGCTCGCGGTGGAAGACGATGTTCACAGCGCCCTCCGGTCCCATCACGGCGATCTCCGCGGTCGGCCACGCGACGTTGAAATCCGCGCGGATGTGCTTGGAGCACATGACACAGTAGGCGCCGCCATAGGCCTTGCGAGTGATGACGGTGAGCTTGGGCACGGTTGCCTCGCTGTAGGCGTAAAGGAGCTTGGCGCCGTGCCTGATGATGCCGCCGTACTCCTGCGCGGTGCCCGGCAGAAATCCCGGCACGTCGACGAACGTGACAAGCGGGATGTTGAAGGCGTCGCAGAAGCGCACGAACCGGGCCGCTTTCACAGACGCATTGATGTCAAGCGCGCCCGCCATGACCTTGGGCTGATTGGCGACCACGCCGACGGAGTGTCCGTCCAGGTGGGCGAACCCCACCACGATGTTCATGGCGAAGTACGGCTGCACCTCGAAAAACTCGCCATGGTCGACGACCATGCCGATCACGTCCTTGATGTCGTAGGGCTCTTTTGGATTGTCCGGAATGACCGTCGCCAGGCCAGGCGCGACGCGCTCCGGGTCGTCGGTTGCGGGCACCGCCGGCGGCTGCTCGTCGCAGTTCTGGGGGATGTACTTGAACATTCGCCGCACCTGGGCGAAGCACTCGTCTTCGGTTTCGGCGAGAAAGTGCGCTACGCCGGACTTGACGTTGTGAACCTCGGCTCCTCCGAGTGAGTCGAACGTCACCTCCTCACCGGTGGTGACGCGTACCACCTCCGGCCCGGTGATGAACATGTAGCCGACCCCGTGGACCATGAACGTGAAATCCGTCATCGCGGGTGAGTAGACGGCACCACCCGTGCACGGCCCGAGGATCAAGCTCAGCTGCGGAATCAGCCCGCTCGACTCGACATTGCGCCAGAAGATCTCGGCATAGCCCGCCAGCGAGACCACGCCCTCCTGAATGCGCGCGCCGCCCGAATCGTTGATGCCGATGATCGGGATCCGGTTGCGAAGTGCCAGGTCCATCACCTTGATGACCTTCTCCGCGAAGACCTCACCGAGAGATCCGCCGAAAACCGAAGCGTCGTGGCTGAAGATCATCACGTCGCGGCCGTCGATCTTGCCCATCCCGGTGACGACACCGTCCCCTGGGACGCGCTTTGCCCCCATCCCTGAGCCTTCGGCGCGATGCGTGGCGAATATGTCGAGCTCCTCGAACGAGTTGCGGTCGACAAGGCGCGCTATGCGCTCGCGCGCGGTCAGCTTGCCTTTTGCGTGCTGCCGGTTGAATGCCTCGGCATCTCCGTGTCCGGCTTCGTACTTGCGCTGCCGCAGCTGGTTGAGCGGATCGATCTTTTTGGCTTTGGGTACGGTCATTGCTCGCCGGCCTTTTCTTCGAATATCCAGCGGTGAGCCTCATACGCGATCATCGGGTCAACAAAAGTCATACCGTCGTCTCCCCTTGTCTTTCAGGTGACCTGTGAAGGCTGGTACTCGCCGAACACCCCGCGAAGCACGTCGCAACATTCACCGATCGTGACGTAGTCGGCCAGGGCCGCCTTGAGCGGCGGTAGCAGGTTGTCCGTCCCGCGCGCCGATTTCTCGATGGCTGCCTGGTGACGTTCCAACGTCCCCTTCGGTCGCCCGGCGCGAAGGCGCGCCAGCGAGCGCGCCTGCGCAGCCTGGTGGCGTGGGCTGATCTTCATGATCTCCACCGAATCCGAGTCCGAGCTTTCGAAACGGTTGACCCCCACCACCACGCGCTCGCCCGACTCGATCTTCTTTTGTAGCCGGTAGGCGCTCTCGGCGATGCGCCGCTGGGTCCATCCGGATTCGATGCAGGCCACCGCCCCGCCGCTTTCGTCCATCTCGGCCATGATCGCCAGCGCCTCCTCCTCCACCCTGTCGGTGAGGCTCTCGACGTAATAGGAGCCGCCGAGCGGGTCGGCCACCAGCGGCACCGCGGTCTCGTAGCCGATGACCTGCTGGGTTCGGAGCGCCACCTCGGCCGCACCCTGCGACGGCAGGCCGAGGGCCTCGTCGAACGCGTTGGTGTGCAGCGATTGGGTGCCGCCGAGCACCGCGCTCATCGCTTCGAGCGCCGTCCGGACCACGTTGTTCAGCGGCTGCTGCGCGGTGAGGGTTACGCCTCCCGTCTGCGTGTGAAAGCGCAGAGCCTGCGACCGCTGGTCTTTCGTCTTGAACCGGTCGCGCATGATCCGTGCCCAAATGCGGCGCGCTGCTCGGAACTTCGCGACCTCTTCGAAGAAGTCCATGTGCGACGCAAAGAAGAAGGACAGGCGCGGAGCGAAATCTTCGACCGCGAGCCCTGCCGCCTGCGCCGCCTCCACATACGCGATCGCATGGCTGAGAGTGAGGGCGATCTCCTCTGCGGCCGTCGAGCCCGCTTCCCTGATGTGATACCCCGAGATCGAGATCGTGTTCCAGCTGGGCAGGTTCGTCTGGCAGTAGGCGAAGAGGTCGGTCACCAGTCTCATCGACGGCTTGGGCGGAAAGATGTACGTGCCGCGCGCCGCGTACTCCTTGAGGATGTCGTTCTGCACGGTGCCGGTGATCTTCTCGGGCGGGCACCCCTGCTTCTCGGCAACGAGCTGGTACAGGAGCAGCAGCATCGTGGCGGTGGCGTTGATCGTCATCGAGGTCGAGACCTTGTCGAGCGGAATTCCATCAAGAAGGGTCTCCATGTCCTCGAGGGAGTCGATCGCGACCCCCACCTTTCCAACCTCGCCATTCGACATCGGGTGGTCCGAGTCGTATCCGATCTGTGTCGGCAGGTCGAAAGCGACGGACAGCCCCGTCTGGCCCTGCTTCAGCAGGAACTTGTACCGCTTGTTGGACTCCGCGGCGGTGCCAAACCCGGCGTACTGCCGCATCGTCCACAGGCGCCCGCGATACATGTCCTTGTGGATGCCACGCGTGAACGGGAACGTTCCGGGCAGTGGCTCCTCGGCCTGGCGATCCTCAGCCGAGTAGACGGGCTTCAGCGGCAGGCCACTGTCATTTGACAGGGGGGACTCCCCCGTTTCGCGAGGGCCGGGCAAAGCCCTTCCCCCGTCGCTACCCCCCTGAACCACCTCGGTCATGTTTCTACGAACTCGGTCAGCACCCCACCCAGGCTCTTGGGATGAACGAAGGCGATGCGGGATCCGTGCATTCCCAGTCGAGGCTCGGCGTCGATGAGCTCCAGGCCGGCGGCTTGCGCATCCGCGAGCGCCTTCTCAATATCGGTGACCCCATAGGCCACGTGATGCAGCCCCGGTCCACGCTTCGCCAGGAACTTGCCGACCGGAGAGTCAGGCCGGGTCGGGCTCATCAGCTCAACCTCACCGTCTCCCGTGCGCAGGAATGCGGCCTCCAGGCCCTCTTTCTCGTTGACCTGCCGGTGAATGAGCTCCGCACCAAGAGCGGCGCAATAGAGACCGATTGATTCCTCGAGGTCGGCGACTGCGACACCGACATGGTGGATCCGGGTCAGCACGTCACTGGACGGAAAAGATGCGCGTCACCGCATTGAGCGTCATCACGTTGACCAGCAGGCCGTCGATTTTGAGCTTGCCGCTCAGCAGCTTGGCCGCCACCCCACGACCGACCTCGTCGTAGTAGATAGGCAACCCGAACGGGCCTATCTTCAAGTTGCTCAAGCTCATCACCGTCTCCGCGTCTGTGCGGATGGTGAGTGTGCGGTTCGGCACAAGACCGTTGTGGACGGTCAGCCAGCCGCCCCTGCCTTTGAAATCCAGAGTGACGCCCTCATCGATGTCATTGACCCAGATCCCGACACGCGCGACGAGCATTGAGAAGTCCTTGCGCTTCTCGATGCGGCTCTCGACGTTGGCCTCGATCAGGCCACCCAGCATCGAGGCGAAGGCGCTGGGCTCGGCATCCGCATAGTCGACAAGCCCCTCCTTCTCGGGCTCCGATTTCACGTTGTCGCTTCGTCGGGCCATTCGACGGGAATTCGAGTCGTGCACTCGGTCATCTCCTGTGACGCCTTCGTGTAGCGAACGATCGTGGGGAGATCACCCTTCAGCTTGAGCTTGCCCTGCAGCATGCCCTTGGTGGCGTCAAGCTCCTTCGTGGCCACCTGCTTCCATCGCGAGTAGGGCGCCGTGATCACGAAGTCGCATTTCTGGGCGTCTGCGGCTGAACCGACTTTGATGTCGCGCGCTGCACCGTCGAAAAGGTCCATGACGATTCCTGTCGCCTCGGCAAAATGTTTGTCGGGCTCGGCTTCCACGACGAGGCCCACCGTCCATTTCCAGCCCTTGCCGGCGGCCTTGTAAGCAGCGGATTTGTTGACCTCATCCTTGAAAGCGTCAGCCCATTCCGCCGTGAAAGCCTTGATCGTCATGTTCTACTCCTCGTAACCCCGGAACGCGTTGTTTGAGAGGCTACGCTACACCGGCCCACAGAGATCGCCCACAGACACCTGGCCCGGGCGGGTGACGCGACAGTAGAGGCCCATGCAGGTGTCGTACGTGTTCGTCAGGATTCGCAGCAGCTCAGGCGAGGCGGCCGTGGTGTCTGGATCGCGAGTAATGACGACGCAGCGTTCGCAGGGCTTGACCACCTCGAGCTCCGCGTCACCGACGGCGATGTGAAGCCCAAGCCAGCGCAGTTCCTCCTCGGCCTCGAGGCCCTCGAGGTAGAGGTTGGCGCGAAACCGCCTGTGGTTCATGTCCATGCGGGCCGCGAGGCCGAAAGCGGCCACCGTCGCCATGTTCACCACCAGCACCGGGGAGTCGTCGAAATTGGCGCCCGCGAGGTCTCTAAGGGTGAGCGGGCGGCCGCTCGCCTGGGCGATGCCCGCCACCAGCGCCCCGTCGAGGCGCCGAGCGTCGCCGTCAGGCGTTAAGACCTCGACCCGGTCGCCGTGAAGGCGAGCCTGATAGGTCATGAGCTCCTCTTCCTCGCGGATTGTCAGAAGCTTCCCCGCGCGATTGGCGGTGCCGTCGACGAGCGCCCACCGACGATCCCCCTCAAAGCCCGTGTCGATTAGCGCTGCGGAGTCAAGCTTCTCCCCCGCCATCGACTTGACGGGATAGCGCCAGATCTCGGTGACAGTCCCGGCCATGATGAAAGACTAACGGCGCATCACGCGTGGCCGGTTAGGATCACGTCGTGACGGCCAACGGCTCTTCTTTCTACGAGCCCTTGTCTGCGCGGGACGCCTGGTTTCTCTATGCGGAACGGCCGTCAACTCCACTCGACCTCGGCACCGTTTACGTGTTTGAGGGTGGTTCGCGTGTTCCCGGTGGGCGCGGCGCCCTTGGGATCGAGGAGACGATCAGGGAGCGCATCCACCTCGTTCCCCGCTACCGCCAGCGCATCCACCGGACGCCGATGAACATCGCGCACCCGGTCTGGGTCGACGATCCCCATTTCGACCTCGGCGCTCATGTGCGACGAGAGGTGCTTCCGCCACCCGGAGACGGCGCCGCGTTGCGCAAGCTGGTGATGCGAATCCTGTCGCGGCCGCTCGACATGCGCAGGCCTTTGTGGGAGATGACGATAGTGACGGGCCTGCGCAACGATCGGGTCGTCCTGGTCAACCGCGCCCACCACGCCATGGTCGACGGCGTCTCGACCGTCGACATCCTGACGCTACTGCTGGACACCACGCCCGAGCCCTACACGCCGGACGCGCCGGACGACGAATGGGTGCCCCGTCCCGCTCCGACACGGTGGCAGCTCATCAGACCGATGCTCTGGAACGTCGGCTCATCGCGTAAAGGTGAAAGGACGATGATGCCGGCCGTTTGGAACACGACCAGGGTTCCCTGGAAGAGCCTCTTCAAGTTGAGCGGCAAGATGGTCAGCCCGCGACCTGACCTGTTCTTCAACCGCGCGATCGGCACGCAACGCACCGGCCGTGGGCTCAAGGTGCCGCTGTCGGCATTCAAGGCGCTGAAGGATCGCTTCGGATGCACGGTCAACGATGCCGTTCTCGCAGTGGTGTCTGAAGGCTTGCACCGTTGGTTCAAGGGTCGCGGCGAGAAGGTCCCCGACAAGGTTCGGGTCTTCTGCCCCGTGAGCGTCCGCGGCGAAACCGGACGCGGTCAGATCGGCAATCAGATCAGTGGGATGGTGCTGGAGCTGCCGACCGGCGACCTGACGATCGAGCAGCGCCTCCGACAGATCAACGTCACCACCGGGGACCTCAAGCGGACCCGCCAGGCAGTCGCCGCTGACAAGCTGGCAGGTCTTGCCGACTGGGCGCCGCCGACGCTTCTGGTGCTGGCGGGACGCTTGATGTCCAACCCGCAGGGCGGCGCCAACATCAACGTCACCAATGTCCCAGGACCGCAATTCCCGCTGTACTCGGGGGGCGCTGAGCTCCTCGAGGTGTGGCCGTTTGCTCCGCTCTACCCCTCGATGGGCCTGGGCATCGCCATCGTGTCGTACAACGGCGAGGCGTACTTCGGGTTGACGGCGGACCCGGGGATCGTCCCCGACGTCGAAGACTTCACTGCCAGGCTCCGAGAAGCCGCAGTGGAATGCGAAGCGCTGGCGGCGGGACCGGTCTAGCTTTCGAGAGTGAAGCGGATCGTGTTCTGGCCGATGGCGATCAGGTCGCCGTGGGCCAGCTGTTTTTCGATGACCGGTTCGCCGTTGACGAGCGTGCCGTTGGTGCTGCCCAGGTCGCTGATCCAGAAGGCGCCGCCCCGCACCTCGATCCGCCCGTGACGGCCGGACGTCGCGGCGTCGCCGACAACCACGTCGTTGTCAGGGGCCCGACCGAATGTGACGGTCTGGTTGGGCAGCGCGACGATCCGGCCTGCGAATGGACCGGTCTCGAAAGTCAGCTTGGCCGGAAAGCCGCCTCCCGACGCGATCACCTCTGGTGGCACCGCCTGCAGCGAAACCGTTCGTTTCGATTCGGGCGCCGCGTCCGACGGCTGCCAGGCGGGAATGATCGAAGTGGCTTCCTCGCCAAATTCGGACTGGGACGCAGGCGCGCCATTGCTCGGCGATTCCGTGGCAGTGCTGTGCGGCCAAGCGACGATGGTTTTGGCCACCGGATCCTGGGACGGAGCAGGCGCGGAGGCTGAGACCTCGGCCGGCTGAGGCTCGGGTTGCGGCGCCACAGGGGCCGGCTCCGATACGACTGGGGCCGGCTCGGCAGCCGCCACAGGCTCTGGCGCCGGGAACAGCGGCTCCGGTTCTGGAAACACCGGCGCGAGCTCTTCGACCGGCGCCTCGATGGGCGGCGGGACGGTTGCTTTCCAATCGTCGACTGGCGGGGCAGGCTCTGGAACCGTCTGCTTCCAGAGGTCGGCCACGGTGGCGACTGGCTCGGGCTCGAGCGTCGGCGCGGGCTCTGGGTTGGAAGCTTCAATCGGCGCCGGAGCCGCTTCGACGGGCTCAGGCTCTACGGCAACCGCAGGTTCCATGGCGGCCGGCTCCGCCTCAGCAGCCGGCGCCGTGACCTCCTCGGACTCGACAGCCTGAGGTTCGGCCGCCTCAGAGCCGGCCGGCGCTGGAGGCGCCGCCGTCAACAGCTCCAGGGTGTCAAGGCTTCGGGTGGCCAGCACCTGTGTGTCGGCCTCAGTCTCTAGCGGCTCGGGAGCGACTTCGACCGGAGGGGCGGACGCTTCGAGCGGCTCGGCCACCGCCTGGACAGCCTCGGCCGGAGTCTCGACCGGCCTGTCGGTGGCCGCGGTGCCCAGGAATCTCTCAAACCAGCCCGCGATGCGCCGCAAACGCTCCACCCGCCGATCCGGGCGGCCACTCCGAGAAATGTCATGCGACTCCTCGGGAAAGCGAGCAAGCTCGACGGTCTTGCCGAGGAGCCGCATCGCACCAAACATCTCCTCGGACTGGGAGATGGCGCAGCGGAGGTCCATCTCGCCGCAGGTCAGCAGCAGCGGCGTCCTGATGTTCTGGACGTTTCGAATGGGCGAGCGACGCCATAGCTCGTCCAGGTCTGGCCATGGCGGCGGGCCAAGCTCGAGCGAGCCCCAGATCACGATGTCGTGCTGCGCGTACTCGCTGACCAGGTTGGATATCGAGCGCATGGCGACAGCTGCCGCAAAGCGATCGGTCTGGCCGATCGCCCAGTTCGTCATGTAGCCTCCATACGAGCCTCCACCGATGCCCATGCGGCTGGTGTCGACGGCGCCCGAACGCTCGATGAGCTGGTCGACCGCAGTCATCAGGTCGACGAAGTCCTTGCCGCCCCAGTCCCGGACCACCTCGCCTCTGAAGCGCTCGCCGTATCCGTCAGAGCCGCGAGGGTTGACATACAGCACCAGGTAACCCATGCCGGCCAGCACCTGGAGCTCGTGGAAGAAAGCCCATCCGTATTGGCCGTGCGGTCCTCCGTGAACCTCAAGGACCAATGGGTGCAACCGGCCGGGATCGAAGTTCTCCGGCTTGAGGAGCCATCCCTCGATCCCCCATCCGTCAGGCGCCGTGAACTGGTGGCGCTCCGGTTGCGCGACGTAGCGCTCACGAAGCCAGGGGTTCAGGTCGGTCAGTCGGGCCTCAGCGCCATTGGCGACGATGTGAAGCTCCCCGGGGTTGCTCGGGTCGGACGCGCAGAACGCAAAGATCCCGGAGGCAACATCGAAGTCGAAGATTCGTCGCCCACCGCCCGCCTCCGGCCACACGTTGCCGTCGAGGTCGCAGGAGTAAAGGGCCGTGACGCCGGGCCCGCTGGAGAGAAAGAAGAGGCGATTGCCATCTTTGGACCACCGGACGCGGTCGGGTCCGTGGCCCCCGCGCATGTCGGTGATGAGGCTGTCGCCAACTGATTGGTCGAGCGAGAGAGTCAAGCAGCGTGCGACGCCGCCGGTCGATGGAACCATCCAGAGTCTCTCGATGAGGCCGGCAGCCAGACCGTTTGGGGCGACAAAAGCGATCGCATCACCGCGAGGCGACCACGATGGCGAGCCGAGGTACATCCCGCCCGCGATCTTGGTTCGATCCCCTGCCAGGTCGACTACGTAGAGGTCGACCTCGCGCTGCAGGTCCGAGTTCGGGTCCGCGTTGCCGGTCACTGCGAGTTTTGCGCCGTCCGGTGACCAGTCAAAACCTGTGACGTCCCAAACACCGCTCGTGAGCTGCTTCGCTTCGCCACCGTCGGCGGGCACCACAAACAGATGGTGATTGCGCCCGTCGACGAAACCCTGACCGTCGTGCTTGTAGTCGAGGCGGCGGGCGATCCTTACCACGGGCGATCGCCTTGCCTGTTCCTTGCTGTCCGGCGGCCTTGGGTCGTCCACGACCGAGTCCGGGTCGGACAACACCACGCCGATAAAAGCGACGCTCTTGCCGTCAGGCGACCATGCCGGGCTTGAAGCGCCCTCGGGCAGCGAGGTCAGCTGCACGGCTTCGCCGCCGGTCGCGACGTCGAGCACGAAAACCTGGTCCGCGGCGCCACGACGGCTCACGAACGCGATCCTCCTGCCGTCGGGTGACCACTCAGGCGAGCGATCGCGTCGCGCCGCCCCTGTCGCATCGACCGGCTCCTGGTCGAGCAGGCGCCTGATTACGATGCGGCTCCTGGTCTGGCGCGACTCGGCGTCCGGCGAGCTCAGCTGGTAGGCGACACGCTCGCCATCTGGGCTCAGACGGACGTGGTCGATCCAACGGAAGCGGTACAGATCATCAGCGCCAATCGGTGCGGGCACGGCGTCAACCGATTGTATTGCCCCTGACCGCTTAAGGGCCCGCTGCTCGAGTTCGCGATCGGTGTGGAAGTATCCCCAGGTGGTAAACAAGTCGAGATGAGCGGACTGGCTGGCCGCCAGGCAGCGCTTCGCGGCTTCGGCTGGGGAGTGCTCGCCGGCGTGGTGCTCGTGACCCTGATGTACCTGGCAAACCTCCTCCTGGGATTGAAGCCGCTGCCACAGCTACTCAGCCAGCCTCTTCTGAAAGTCATGCCGGGATTCGTTTTCGGACTCCTCATCGACACGCTCCAGCACGCCGGCAAGGTCGTGGAGGAGCTTGGGCTGATCATCGCGATGGTGGTGGGCCTGGGCGTGCTGGGCGCAACCTGGGGCTGGACGAGCCGCATCTGGCATTCGCAACATTCGGCTCTTGCCTTTGCCGCGATCGGCTGGGTCGTGGTCGTCGCGATCCTGCTGCCGATCTCGGGTATCGGCTTTCTCGGGCTCGCGGATGGTCTGACCACGCCGTTGATCTGGGCAGCACTGTTCGCAATTTATGGGGTGGTGCTTCAGCTGGGGGCGGATCCGGCCGGCCCCGACGCAGCCACCGACCTCGGGCGCAGGCGCCTGCTTGGCGTTCTGCCGGTCACGATCGGCGTGCTCAGCCTTGGCGTGCTGGCGTTCCGCCTCGTCCCAGGCTGGTACAACGCGATCTTCAATGCTCCGGGGTCGGGCGTGGCCGGAATCTCGCCGGAGATCACACCGGTCCAGGACTTCTACGTCGTTTCTAAGAACTTCGTCGATCCCTCGATCTCGGCCGGGGGCTGGCGCCTGGGCGTCGGCGGCATGGTCGACAAACCGTTGGCGCTGTCCCTTTCAGACCTTCAGGGTCTGACCAAAGCCACCGAGTACGTGACCCTGGAATGCATCAGCACCCCTGTCGGGGGGGCGCAGATGAGCACCGGCGAATTCATTGGCGTGAGCCAGCGCGACCTGCTCGCCATGGCCGGCCCGCAGGCCGCCGGGACGTGGGTCGCATTCAAGGCCCGCGACGGCTATGCGGAAAGCTTGCCCATGAGCCTCGTCCAGGGCGCGCCCGAGATCGTCGTCGCGTACGAGCTGGACGGCGCGCCGCTGCCCGAGGCGCACGGCTTTCCGGCTCGCATGCTCATCCCGGGGCACTATGGAATGAAGGGGCCGAAATGGCTCGATTCGATCAGCGTCGTCGACCACGAGAGCGGTGGTTACTGGGAGCAGCAGGGTTGGGACCACAACGCGGTGGTCAAGACGACGGCGCGCTTTGACGCGCCACGCGAAGGAGACATCGTCAGGGTGGGACCGGTATTGCTCGCCGGCGTCGCGTTCGCAGGCACTCGCGGCATCGCCAAGGTGGAGTACAGCACGGACGCCGGTCGGACCTGGACAGAAGCGCCCTTCAAGGCGCCGCTGTCGCCGCTCACCTGGGTGATCTGGCAGGCCGAATGGACTCCTGCTTCTGAAGGCGCTTACGAGCTGCGGGTGAGGGCCACCGACAAGGACGGAGCCATGCAAAGCTCCGCGATCGCAGCCAGCTACCCCGACGGCGCCAGCGGGTACCACACGGTGCGCATCGCAGTCGCTAAAGCTTGATGCCGAGTAGAGCTTAAGGCCGGATTACTCCGGCCGTCACCCAATCGCGCCTCCTCCAGGCGCCTCCCATCGTCGCTAGGAGCGGTGGGGGTTCCGCGGGGGAGGCCTGCTTCCCCCGCGCCTTTACTTCATTGTCCAGAGGGCTTTCAGACTGTCCCAGCCCATCTTGAACATCCCCTGTTTGCGCACCATCTTCAAGATGTTTGATTGCTTCTGCCACTTCGAAACACCGTCCACCCTGAAGAACTCGTCCAGCGCCTGGTCCGCGACCTGCGGGTACTTGGTGAGCATCTGCGGGTTGTGCTCGAGCAAAGGAACGGCACCGTCGTACTTGCGCATGTCGGCCATGATCCACGAGTTGTCGAGCTTGCCCTTGTACTCGGCGAGCCGCTGCTCCGAGAAGTCATCCATCTCTTTCGCGTGGATCACCGTCTCACCGGCCAGCTTGCCCGAGACCATCGCCAGGTTTGAGCCTTCGCGATGGACGGGGTTCGACAGCATCGCGGCGTCGCCGCATACCAGGTAGCCAGGTCCGTAGACCTTTGGGATTCCACGATGTCCCCCCTCCGGGATCAGGTGGGCCAGGTATTCGACAGTCTCCGCGCCGCGAAGCAGCGGTTTGACCGCAGGATGCTTCTTGAAGTGCTCCATCACATCGTTGGGGCTTCGCAACGTCGCGTTGAACTCGCTGAGCAGCGCGCCGCCTCCCACGGAGAGGGTGTCCTTGTTCGTGTAGATGAACATGAACCCCGACATGCCCATCGTCGAGTCGCCAAAACACTCGATCGTGCAACCCTCGCCCACCTCGCAGTTGAATCGCTCTTCGATCAGGCCCGAGTCGAGCTGCATGATCTCCTTGACCGCCATCGCGACCTCGTTGGGTCGCAGCTTGCGGCGCAAAGGCTTGCCGTTGATCAGCGTGTTCTCCAGCAGCCCGGTGCCGAGGCCGATGCCCTCACAGATGATCACGACGTCGGCGTAAACGTCATCGCCCCGCCCAGTGCCGACACCCACGACGCGGCCGTTCTTGACTATCAGCCTCTCGACAACGGTCTCCGGGACGACAACGGCGCCGGCCTTCTCAGCCTGCTCCGCAAACCATGCGTCGAACCTGGCGCGCAAAACGCTGTACGAATGCGGGTGCTCGCGGTTGCGCAGGTTCTTGTAGTCGATGCCGATGGTGGCTTCCGGCGTCATGATCCAGCGGCGTTCCTCGATGATCGGGCGCTCGAGCGGGGCCTCCTTCCAGCTGTCTCCCACGATCTCCTCGAGGTAGTGGTTGTAGAGGATGCCGCCCATGACGTTCTTGGAACCCGGCTTCGCGCCGCGCTCGAGAAGGGCAACCTGCAGCCCCGCCTTGGCCATGGTGATCGCCGCTGCCGTGCCGGCGGGACCGGCGCCGACAACCACCGCATCGAACTTTTCGTCATCGGCCATTGATGCAACATCGTAAGTGGTGAAGCTCATTGGACTCACAGGTGGCGTCGGTTCGGGCAAATCGACGGTGGCGGCGATCCTGCGCGAGCTTGGAGCCGAGGTCGTCGATGCTGACGAGGCCAGCCACGCTGTCTACGAGCCTGGCACGCCTGGATTCGCGGCGGTCGTTCGCGACTTCGGCCAGGACTACGTGCGCGACGGGCGTATCGACAGGAAGGCCCTGGGCGAGCTGGTCTTCAAACACCCCGAGGCACGGCGCCGCCTGAACACGATCGTGCATCCACTGGTCCGCGAATGGATGGCCCAACGGACCGTGGAGGCCGTGGAGCGTGGCGCCGAGGTCATCGTGCAGGACGTTCCGCTCCTCTTCGAGAACAAGCTCGAAGAGCTCTTCCCGACGACAGTGCTCGTCTGGGTTCCGCGCGAGGTCCAGGTCGAGCGCCTGGTGAACGGGCGCGGCTTCACGCCAGAACGGGCCCGTGAGGTGATCGCCGCGCAGATGCCGATCGATGAGAAGCGCAGCCGAGCGACCCACGTGATCGACAACAGCGGCACCAGGGAGTCGACTCGCGTGCAGGTTGAAAGGTTGTGGGAGGCGCTGACCGGCGCCTGAGGTCACACGGCTCCTTCTTTCCTGAAAGTGGCAAGCTCGACCGCATCCACGCCGACCTCGCCAAGGATCTCGGCCGTGTGCTCGCCCAGGCTCGGCGCGCCGCGGCGCCGCCAGTCACCGCGTAGAGGAATCGCGGGTCGCACCTCGACACCCCCCGGTGTGGAGGCGATAAGTCCACGCGCCGCGACCTGCGGATGCGCTGCCACCTCACCGAGCTCGAGAACCGGCTCGCAGCACACGTCGAGTCCGGAAAGCTTCTGCTCCCACTGATTGCGGGTGCGCGAGAGGAACACCGACTCCATGGCTGCGTGCGCATTGGCGCCTTCGTCGCCCTCGGCGAACTGAACGGCGAGCAGGTCAGGCCTTTCGATCGTGTCGCACAACGTCGCCCAGAATTTCGGCTCGAGCGCTCCAACGCTGTAGAAGCCGCCGTCCTTGCATGCGTAAACGCGATAGCACGGGTAGCGGCCGGCGAGGCGCTGATCGCCCCGACCCACATGCTCTCCCCCGCCGTGCGCCGCGAGCGCAAGGGTCAGCCAGCTCACGGCACCGTCCATCATCGAGGCGTCGATCCAGCGCCCTTGCTCGCCTCGTCCGACGGCCACGACCGCGCCGAGGATGGCGACGGCGGGCTGCAGGCCGCCCCCTCCGATATCAGCCACCTGGACCGACAACGGCATGGGTGGGCCGTCGATGGCGCCATTCAACCCGAGTGCTCCGGCAGTGGCCATGTAGTTGAGGTCGTGGCCGGCGCGCGAGGCGAAGGGCCCGTCCTGCCCGTAACCGGTGATCGAGCACATGACCAGCTTCGGGTTGCGCGCGTGGAGCGCGTCCCATCCGAGGCCTAGCCGCGCCATCACGCCTGGGCGGTTGCCCTCGACCAGCACGTCGGCGTTCTCGGCCAGACGGAGCAGAAGGTCCCGACCCGCGGGCGACTTGAGGTTCAACGTGATGCTCCGCTTGTTGCGGTTGACGGCGTTGAAGAGGACGCCCTGGCCATCGGCAAGCGGCGGGGTCCAGCGCAGATAGTCGCCGCCACCGGGCTCCTCGACCTTGACGACGTCGGCGCCCATGTCCGCCAGGAGCATGGTGCAGAAAGGGCCGGGAAGCAGCCGGGTCAGGTCGAGCACACGAATACCGGTCAATGGCATTTCCAAAATATGAGGGAAAACCCGGATGGTTTTCCCTCATGGCTCTCTTTCCGGGCTCGTTAGGGACAACAAAGGGTCCCTCGTGCGTTAATACGCCATGAAGGTTTCACGTTCCAGAATGCGATCCAGCAACCCCCATCTGAGTGAGATGACGATCAAGGTCCCTGCGCCGTTTGCCGGGATCTCTGACCTTGGGTTCACCGCCCAGTACCGTGCGCAGAACTTCAACGAGCCCCTGCACGACATCCCGCTTCTCTTCGAGGGGCCGCGGCCGCCGATGCGCCGCCTGGCGGAGCTCCTGCAGCTGCTTAGGAACGCCGAAGCCGGCGGCTATGCCTGGAGCGATCCCGTCATGCTCAGCGACGAGGTCGTGGTTCTCGCGTTCCGCGACCGCAGTCTCGCTGGACAGACCCTCTCCGATGGAGCCCAGGTATCAGCGAATTACGTCCTGAACCTCGTGCGCCCTGTGGTTTTCGCCTTCCTAAAGGACTGCGCCGGCATCGCCCACCTGCGACTATCCGACGTCATCGAGATGCGGGTGAGCGCCGAAGGCGCGCCCAACTGGGAGGTCGCGATGCCGCTGGCGGACATCGTCGAACCCAACGGCGACCAGCTGCTATGGCAGCTCGCAGGATAGAAATATGAGAAAGAACCAGTCGGTTCTCTCTCATCGCCAGGCGCTTCGCGCCTGGCTGCTCTCATTCCCGGGATTGGAAGATGACGAACTAGTTGAGATAACCGCCTCTCAGATCTATCTGGGAATCTCAACTAGTCTCTCCATGCGACGCCTTGGAGAGGAGAAGACAAAGTCATGGCCTGGGGGACCCAGGCCAACCCTGCCGCGCTAGAACTTGGCTAGGGAGTCTTTTTCGGGCTCGGCGTCGGAGTCTTGCTGGGGCTGGCGCTTGGCGACGGCGAGGGAGTTGGGCTCGTGTGCACGCCGCTCGCGCGTGGGCTCGTTGTGATGGGGACGTTGGGGACGGCCACCGCCTTTGGACTCGCATTGGCGAAATACAGCGCCACCGGCACGATGATCATGCCGACGATGACGGTCAGGACGAAGGTCACCGCCCCCCACTCGCGCCGAAAGAAAGCCCAGCTCAC
>JBGQGI010000005.1:0-16644 GCA_041497375.1 Candidatus Dormibacteraceae bacterium
ATGGCGGTCGAAACACGCATCTCCGCCTTCCAGGCCGCCCAGCAGCGTTTTGACGCAGCCGCGGAGGTGATCGGCCTTTCAGACGATGCGCGGCGGGGCCTTCGCGAGGTCAAGCGCGAGCTGACCGTCCACTTCCCGGTGCGCATGGACGACGGAGGTGTCCACGTGTTCACAGGCTGGCGAGTCCAGCACAACATCAGCCGGGGGCCGGCCAAGGGGGGCATCCGCTATCACCCCCTGGTCACGCTCGACCTGGTCAAGGCGCTGGCGATGCTGATGACCTGGAAATGCGCGGCCGTCGGTTTGCCGTATGGGGGCGCCAAAGGCGCTGTCGCGTGCGACCCGCTCAAGCTCTCGCAAAACGAGCTCGAGCACCTCACACGGCGATACGCGACCGAGATCGCAATCCTCCTCGGCCCCGAAAAGGACATTCCAGCGCCCGACATGGGCACCAACCCCCAGACGATGGCCTGGATCATGGACACGATCTCGATGCACTCCGGCCATTCGGTGACCGCGTCGGTGACGGGCAAGCCGGTCGACATCGGCGGGTCGGAAGGGCGCGTCGATGCTCCTGGTCGAGGGGCCACCTATCTGACCCTGGAGGCGCTCAAGTACCTGCATGTAGAGGACGAGACCCCGACGATGGCGGTGCAGGGCTACGGCCAGGTCGGCAAATCAACGGCGAGGCTCCTGTCCGAGGCAGGGCTCCGTGTCGTGGCGGTCAGCGACTCGAAGGGTGGGGTCTACAACCCGAAAGGCCTGGACCTGGCGGCTCTCGAGGAGCACCGCCAAGTCAGGGGCGGCATGAGCGGGTTCAAGAAGGGCGAAAACATCACCAACGCCGAGCTCCTGGAGCTGCCGGTGACAGTGCTGGTGCCTGCGGCCTTGCAGGATCAGATCACCGCTGACAACGCGGGGAGGATTCGCGCGCGCCTGATCACCGAAGGTGCGAATGCGGCGATCTCGCCTGACGCAGACCCGATCCTCCACGAGCGAGGGATCTTCGTGATTCCTGACATCATCGCCAACTCCGGCGGGGTGATCGTCTCCTACTTCGAATGGGTCCAGGACCTCCAGGCGTTCTTCTGGGAGGAGGAGGAGATCAACACGAAGCTGCACCACGTGATCACGCGCGCGTTCTACGAGATCCTCCACACGTCGGTCAACAAGAGGATCGATATGCGCCTGGCGGCCTACGCTCTCGCCGTCCAGCGCGTAGCCAACGCCACGAACGTTCGAGGGATATACCCATAATCGGGACGTGACTCCTCCCTTCCAGCCACGCCGCGTCCTCATCACTGGCGTGTCCAATCCACTCGGCGCCGAGGTTGCGCGCCGTCTGGCTCCACAGGTGCATTTCCTGTTCGGCTGCGACGTCGCGGACCCAGTCAGCGCGCTCGAGGAGATGGACTTCGTCCACGCCGACACTCGTCACGCCGCGATCGCAAAGCTGATCAGGCAGCTGCGCATCGACACCGTCGTTCACATGGCGGTAACCGTGGACTCAGCCCGCGAGGACCGCGCTTCGCACGAGACGAACGTCATCGGCACGATGAACGTCCTGACCGGATGTACCGGCCCATCGACTCGGGTGGCGCGCCTGGTGGTCAAGTCGAGCCAGGCCATCTATGACGCCGGCCCGACGGATCCATCCTTTTTCTCGGAGGACATGGTCGGACCCGAACGCCAGGGCTCATCCGTCACCCGCGACCTGCGCGAGATGGAGCAGCTGGTGGGCGAATTCGCTCTACGCAACCCGCATTGCGAGGTCACCACATTGCGAATCGGCTATCGCGTTACGGAGGGCACGACGCTCGCCAAGTACCTGTCGCTGCCTATCGTGCCGACCTTCGCGGGCTTCGACCCACGGCTTCAGCTGCTGCACCAGGAGGACGCAGCCGAATCGGTCGTGCGGTCCGTCATCGGATCTCACCCGGGAGTCTTCAACGTCGCGGGCAGCGGCGTGGTGCTCGTGAGCCAGGCGATCGCGATCATGGGCGGCCGCCCTGCCCCCATCCTCCTTCCGTACGGCAGGTGGATGGCGACGTTCGGCTTGCGAGCGCTGGCGGGAATCTTTCTTCCGGGCCACCTGGCCGACGTCCTCACCTTCGGCTCGGTTGCCGACTGCACCAGGCTCGCCGAAGAGTTCGGTTGGGGCCCGTCCTATTCGACTCGTGCGGTTATGGACTCGTTCGCGCGAGGCAAAGAGGAGGAGGTCATCGAGGCGCCATCACCGCCCCAGGAGTACGAGCTGCAGGTCTTCCTGCAGCGGCGCCGCCGGCAAGAGCTCCGCGATCGTCAAGCGGACTCCACCTCCATGGTCACGCGACAGTGAGGGCAGAGCCCGCAAGCGTCCTGACCGAGCCCAAGAAGCAGCTGAGACGGCGCAGCCGCAACGCCGAGATCGTTACGCCGTCACCGAACAAACTCCAGTTGTCCAAAGCGATTCGAAAGCTGCAGCGAAACGCGCCGGCTTATGCGATGCAGGGCCTGGTCGAGCTGTCGACCCGTTTGCGTGAGGCCACCGGCCACGAGATCATCGACCTCAACCGCGTCATGGAATTCGTTCAGTTCGCTTACCAGCAGCGCGAGCTTGCCCAGCGAGGCACCGCGTATGCGGTCGACGATTTCGGCTTTGATCCGCAATGGACCGAATCGTTCCTCTCGATCTTCAAGGTCCTGTATCGCAACTACTGGCGGGTCGAGACCACGGGCATCGAGCACGTGCCGGCGACCGGACGCGCGCTGCTGGTTGCGAACCATGCAGGCGTGCTGCCGTGGGATGGCACGATGATCAAGACGGCGATGTTCGTCGAGCACCCTCGGCCTCGCCACGTGAGAGCGCTGGTGGCAAGCCTTTTCATGGGCATGCCCGTCTTCAGTTGGTTCCTCCGGCGCACTGGGCAGACCGTGGGCCATCCCGATGACACCCGCCGCCTGCTTGAGCGCGACGAGCTGGTGCTGGTCTTTCCCGAAGGCGTCAAGGGGACCGGCAAGCCTTTCAAGGATCGCTACCGCCTCCGGCGGTTTGGACGAGGCGGGTTCGTCGCGACCGCGATTCGGGCCGGCGCACCGATCATCCCCGTGTCGGTGGTGGGGTCGGAGGAGATCTACCCGATGATCGCCGACCTTGCTCCCCTGGCCAGGACATTGGGCATGCCATACGTGCCGGTTACGCCCTTCTGGCCGTGGCTGGGACCGCTGGGTTTGATCCCCCTGCCGAGCAAATGGCGCATCCAGTTCCACCCACCGATCCATGTGGAGACATACCCGCCCGAGGCGGCCGACGACCGAAACCTGGTGATGGCCCTCGCCGACGAGGTGCGTGAAACGATCCAGGAAGGCGTCTACGAAAACCTGAAGCGCCGGCGCAGCGTCTTTACCTAGTTATGAAAAGGAACCCGGATGGTTCCTTTTCATCGGCGGGCGCTTCGCGCGCGCCTGCTTATCCTCCGGTATATGGATGGGATCTATTTAATAAGTCTCTCCGCGCCACGCCCGGAGGGCTGGAGGACAAAGTCATGGCCGGGGGGACCCCGGCCAACCCTGCGGTGCTGGTGCTGGTGCGATAGGACCTAGCTGATCGCGGGTAGGGGCGCCTTTTCCTCCGGCTCCTCGATGATGTCCAGGGCTGTGGCCTGGCTGATCCAGTACTGCACGTCCGACAGGCTCGGGGCTCCGGCCAGGCCGACGGCGTCAGCGAGCTTTGCGTGCAGCTCCCCCGCATCCTGACCGCGCAACGCTTTCATCGACTCGATGCCCAGGCGGCGGATGACAGGCAGCTGCCGCTCCATGCCTGAGACCTCGAGGAGCGTGCACTGATGCGCAAACTCAAGCAATCGCTGGGGGCTGATGCCGGTTTTCCTGGAGAGCCGCTCGCGATCGATGCCGAGCGAGGTGCGGTGCAGCAGCTGGTTGGTGTGCTGGATGCCACGCGATCGCAGGCGCCGGACGTCGTCGTCCGAGATCCCGCGGAGGTACTCGAGCGTCCTGTACACAGATACAGGATATGCGGCCACGCACCGCAGACCATGGTCGCCGCCCGTATCCAGTTATAATTTCGAAAAGCCCGCCGCCATTGGAGTAAGCACACCCTGAATCAGAGTCGGCTCGCAACCCGCGGAGTGGTACCCGGGGAGCAGTCTGGCCTCCAGATCGGCATCGGGCGCTACGCGCGCCGCTCATACGGTTTCGACGAGGTGGCGCTCGTCCCCGGCGGTGTGACCCTCAACCCCGACGAAGTCGACATCTCATTCGCGCTGGGCGACCGCCTCAGGCTTCCGATTCCAATCTGGGGTTCCGCCATGGACGGCGTCGTCGATGTCGAATTCGCCATCGCGATGGGCAAGCTCGGTGGGATCGCAGTCCTGAACCTTGACGGAGTCCACACTCGCTACGAGGACTCGGCTCCCATCATCAAGCGGATCGCCGAGGCAGACAAGGCCCACGTCAACGCCCTCCTGAAAGAGGTCTACAGGGAGCCCGTCAAGCCCAAGCTCATCTCAGAGCGCATCAACGCGATCAAAGCTGCCGGTGTCGCCTGTGCCGTCTCGACGATCCCGGCCCGTGCCGAGGAGCGCGCCGAGCTGGCTCAGAAAGCCGGCGCCGACGTCCTCGTCGTCCAGGGCACGGTGCTCACGGCACGCCACTCATCGAAGTCGTACCACCAGCTCTCTTTCGAGCAGCTGGTGAGGGCATGCGACATCCCGGTCGTCGTGGGCAATTGCGTGCATTACGAGACTGCGCTGGAGCTGATGGAGACTGGCATTGCGGGCATCCTCGTCGGCGTCGGACCTGGTGCCGCGTGCACGACACGAGGCGTCCTCGGCGTCGGCGTGCCCCAGGTGACCGCCACCGCCGATGTCGCCGCTGCGCGCGACGAGCACATGAGGAGAGGCGGCAGGCGCGTCGCGGTCATCACCGACGGCGGCATGCGCATCGGCGCGGACGTGTGCAAGGCCTTCGCGTCCGGAGCCGACGCGGTCATGATCGGAACGCCGCTCGCCGGCGCCGAAGAGTCGGCGTCAAAGGGCTTCAACTGGGGTATGGCGACGCCCGACCCCAACTTGCCGCGCGGCACGCGCATCCACGTCGGCACCAAGGCAACCCTCAAAGAGATCCTGCTCGGCCCGGCCCGCGTCGACGATGGCTCGCAGAACTTTGCGGGTGCCCTTCGCTCTGCGCTGGGCGTATGCGGCGCCAACGACATAGCGGAGTTCCAGCACGTCGAGATGGTGATCGCGCCATCGATCACATCAGAGGGCAAGAGCTTCCAGCAGGCCCAGCATGTCGGTATGGGGAAGGGCTGACCTGGCCAAGAGCGCTCTGGCCGCCCGGCCTCACAAGGCCATTAAGGGCGGAGCGCGGGGGAGCGCGGCGGCCGGGCTCCGCCCGGACGTCGTACGGGGGGGTGGCCCCCCTGTCAAAGGTCAACAGACCGTCCTGGTGCTCGACTACGGCTCACAGTTCAGCCAGCTGATCGCGCGGCGCGTGCGCGAGGCCAAGGTGTATTGCGAGCTGGTGCCGGGGACGACGCCGTGGGCGGAGCTCAAGGAACGCCATCCGGTGGGCCTGATCCTCAGCGGCGGCCCGTCCAGCGTCTACGAGCCAGGCGCGCCCCAGGTCGATCCTGAAGTCCTGCGAGCAGGCGTCCCAGTGCTGGGCATCTGCTACGGCATGCAGCTGATCGCCCACCACCTCGGCGGCAAGGTCGATCCTGGCCAGGCTCGCGAATACGGACCCGCTCTGCTGGCGGTGCGGGAGCCGAACGGCCTGTTCAGTGGTTTGAACTCCGAGCTGCCCGTCTGGATGAGTCACGGGGATCATGTCAGCGAGCTGCCTCCCGGGTTTCACTCGCTCGCCTCGAGCGGCAACTCCCCTGTGGCCGCATTCACCAACGGTCACGGCATCTTCGGAATCCAGTTCCACCCGGAGGTAGTGCACACACCCAGTGGTCGAGAGGTGCTGCGCAACTTCCTTTACGGGGTGTGCAAGTGCGATGCGTCGTGGACCGCGGGCTCGTTCATCGCCGAGGCCACCGAGAGTATTCGCGCTCAGGTCGGGTCAGGCCGCGTGATCTGCGCCCTTTCGGGCGGTGTTGACTCGGCGGTGGCCGCGACGCTCGTGCATCGGGCCATCGGCGACCAGCTGACATGCGTGTTCGTCAACAACGGCCTGCTGCGTAAGGAGGAGCCGGAGCGGGTGCTTGCCGTCATGCACGGCAACCTGGACATGAACATCAGGTACGTCGATGCCACCGACAGGTTCCTCGACGCGCTGCGCGGCGTCATCGACCCCGAGCAAAAGCGGCGCATCGTCGGCCGGGAGTTCATCACCGTGTTCGAGGCGGAGGCCAAGAGCCTTGGCCACATCGACTTCCTCGCCCAGGGCACCCTCTATCCCGACGTCATCGAGTCGACCGCCGCGGACGTCTCTTCGACCGCGGTCAAGATCAAGACACACCACAACGTCGGCGGCCTTCCACCGGGTCTGCGCTTCCAGCTCATCGAGCCACTCCGCTATCTCTTCAAGGACGAGGTGCGATCGGTGGGGATGGAGCTGGGGATGCCCGAGGAGATGGTCTACCGGCAACCGTTCCCGGGTCCGGGCCTATCGATCCGGTGCCTCGGCGAGGTCACTGCGGAACGCCTGGAGATCCTGCGCAACGCCGACTGGGTCGTCGTCGACGAGATCAAGCGCAACGGCCTGTATCGACAGGTGTGGCAGTCGTTCGCGGTGCTGACGCCGCTTGAAACCGTGGGCGTGATGGGCGACTACAGGACGTACGCCAACGTGGTCGCCATCCGCGTGGTCACCAGCGAAGACGCGATGACAGCGGATTGGGCGCGCGTCCCCTACGAAGTTCTCGCCCGCATCAGCAATCGGATCGTGAACGAGGTGAAGGGCGTCAACCGAGTCGTCTTCGACATCACGAGCAAACCGCCCGGCACTATCGAGTGGGAATAGCTACTCGCTCACCGCTATGCCCGCGACCCGCGTGAACTCTTTGAAGCGAGCATCAGTCCACCAATCGAGGTCGGTGCTCACGAGTCGACCACCGGAGATGGCCATTGTTGCAGTGGAAGAGCGCCCCCCGCGCATAAACATGCCCGGCCACAAGCTCCCGGACTGCAGTCGAACCGAGGTCACCTTTGATCGGAGCTCGCTGAACACCACCTTCCCTTGCCAGTCGCATCTTCCGACTGCAATTTGAGAGACGAAGAAGCACGAACTCTCCCTAACTCGCTGGAGGCATATGAAGGCGAGCACTGGCGCGGCACCGCTCACCGCTAGAAAAACAAAGCCCGCCGGCGCCGGATTGGCTGAGAGGCCTATCAGACTGGCGGGGACGAAGAACAGCACAAGCAGGACGCAAAGAGCCATCGTGGGTGCCGCGCGATCGGATCGGCAACGATACTCACCCCCCGCGTCAACAGCCGCCCGATGGCCGAGGATGCGGGCGTCTTTTGCGCTAGCTCCCTTTTCGACTCCGCCGATGGCTGCAGCTGCGGCGCCGGCCGCGATCGTGGGCTCAGAATAGTATCGTCGCGCCCAGTTCTCCCAAGACGTACGTTGATCGTCCAACCTCGCTCTGATTGTCGATTCTCCTCTGCCGCTAGTCTTCCTGGCACACTCGTGAGGATCGTTCCAGCTTGAAGGTGCTCGTTGTCGGTTCGGGCGCTCGCGAACACGCATTGGTTTGGAAATGCGTTCAGTCCGAGCTCGTGGAGCGCGTTTACTGCGCCCCTGGCAACGGCGGCACCGGCGGCATGGCGCGGAACATCCCCATCGGCCCTTCGGACGTGGTCCGGATCGTCGATTTCGCCAAGCGCGAGCGGCTCGGCCTGGTCATCCTCGGCCCTGAGGCGTCCGTCGACGCCGGCGTCGGTGACGCTCTGCGCGGCGCCGGTTTCAACGTCTTCGGGCCGAATCGAGGCGCCGGGCGTATCGAGTCGAGCAAGTCGTATGCCAAGCAGCTCATGGTCCGCGCGGGCATACCCACTGCCGCATTTGAGGTCTTCACCGACCCGGTGCCGGCGAAAGCGTGGGCGGCCCAGCGTGAGGGCCGCGTTGCGGTAAAGGCGGACGGACTCGCTCGCGGCAAGGGGGTGGTCGTCTGCGCCAATGTCGAGGAAGCACGCGAAGCAATTGACTCGATGCTCGTCCAGGGACGGTTCGGCCGGAGCGGGGCCACCGTGGTCATCGAGGAGCTCCTCGAAGGTCCGGAGCTGTCCCTGCTCGCGGTGACCGACGGGACCGACGTGATCCCCCTGGCCCCGGCTCGCGACTTCAAGCGGGCACACGAGGGCGACAAGGGGCCGAACACCGGCGGCATGGGTGCCTACTCGCCACCGTTGGGGGTCGATGACGCGCTCGTGACCGAGGTCGTCGAAACCGTCCTGCGCCCAGCCGTGCGAGAGCTTGCCGCCTCGGGCGACGAGTTCCGAGGAGTCCTTTACGCCGGCCTGATGCTCACGAAGGCCGGCGTTCGGGTCATCGAGTTCAACGCACGCTTTGGCGACCCCGAGGCGCAGGCGGTGCTGCCGCGCCTGCAATCGGACCTCGTGGCGCTTGCGCTGGCCTCGTCGAAAGGCACGCTTGCAACCTTTCCCGACCTGCGCTGGAGTTCCCAGGCGTCGGTGGCGATCGTCGTCGCGTCCGCCAACTACCCCGATGACGCGGCGATGACGCTTGGGCTTCAGATCAGCGGCCTGGCCGAGATCCCTCGCGGCGCCCTGATCTTCCACGCCGGCACCAGGTTCGAGCCGGGCAAGGGCCTCGTGACCGATGGCGGGCGGGTCGTGACGTCCGCGGCCCTCGGTGAAACGGTGGCGGAGGCCCGTGAGAAGGCGCTGGCCGGGGCCCGGCAGGTACGATTCCCAGGGGCCTTCTTTAGATCGGACATCGCTGAGGAGGCGGTTTAGTGCGGCCAGTTGTCGGCGTCATCCTCGGCTCCAAGTCAGACCTGCATCTCATGGAGTCGTGCGTCAAAGTGCTCGAGGAGCTCGGCATCGCGCACGAGTTGAAGGTCTGCTCGGCGCACCGAAACCCCCGTGGGGTCATGGAATGGGCCACGTCTGCCCGCGAACGCGGCATCAAAGTCGTGATCGCCGCCGCCGGCGGCGCCGCCCACCTGCCTGGCGTGGTGGCTGCGTGGACGGACCTGCCCGTGATCGGTGTGCCGGTACCGACCCAGCACCTGGGTGGAGTCGACTCCCTCTACTCGATCGTCCAGATGCCGGCCGGCATCCCCGTGGCCACCGTCGCCATCGGCGAGGCCGGGGCGAAGAATGCCGCCTGGCTGGCGGCGCGGATCATCGGCTTGACGGACACCGACGTTGAAGCACGCCACAGCGAGAAGCGCGCGGCGCTTGCGGCGCCATGATGGCGAAGAAGGCGCCACGGCTCCGCCTGGTCGACACCACTTTTCGGGACGCGCAGCAATCGCTGCTCGGAGGGCACCTGCGCGGCGACGAGATAGTGCCGATCGCCGCCAAGATGGATGCGATCGGCTTCGCCGCCATGGAGGCTTTCGGCGGCGCGACCTTCGAAACGCAGGTTCGCCGGCGCGAGGACCCGTGGGAGTACCTGCGAAATCTGGCCAAGGTCACGCCGAACACGCCCATCCAGGCGCTGATCAGGGGACAGAACCTGCTCGCGAATCGAAATTTTCCGGACGACGTGGTCGAGCTCTTCATCAAGCACTGCGCCAAGTGCGGAGTCGACGTCTTCCGCATCTTCGACCCGCTCAACGATCTGCGGAACATGGAGGCGACCGTTGGCGCCGCCCTGAAGGCCAAGAAGAAAGTCCAGGGCGCTCTCAGCTACGCCATCTCGCCCGCGCACAACATCGAGCTGTGGTGCTCGCTCGCGAAAGGCCTGGTCAACATGGGCTGCCACGAGGTGGTGATCAAGGACACTTCGGGCCTGCTCAGCCCGCAGGCGACCTGGGAGCTGGTCACCGCGCTCAAGGCGACTGTCAGCGTTCCCATCGACGTTCACTCTCATTGTTCGAGCGGCATGGCGCCGATGGCATATATGGCGTCGGTCGAAGCCGGCGCGGAGATTCTCGACGTGGCCATGTCACCACTTGCCTGGGGTACGTCGCAGCCTGCAGTCGAAAGTGTGGTTGCCGCCCTGAAAGGAGGCGAGTACGACACCGGCCTCGATCTGGAGAAGATGTGGGACGCTCAGCACGACCTCGAAGTCCTCAAGCGAAATCACATCGATGACCTGAGCCCGTTTGCCGACCGCGTCGACGCCAGCATCCTGCGCTACCAGATGCCAGGCCTGATGCTCGAGGACGTTCACCAGCAGCTCGAAGAACGCAATGCTTCAGGGCGGCTCGTCGAAGTGTTGGAGGAGGCCAACCGCGTGAGGCTGGAGCTCGGATATCCGCCGCTGGTTGCGCCGATCCGGCAGATGATCGCCACCCAGGCGGTCTACAACGTGATCGGCGGCGACCGCTACGCGACCGTGACCCAGGAGCTGAAGGACTACCTACAAGGTCTTTACGGCAGGCCTCCCGTGCCTGCCGACCCGGAGCTGCGCCGGCTCGTCCTCGGCCGCGACGAGCCCATCACCATCCGGCCCGCCGACCTCCTCGAGCCGCAGGTCGCGGCGGCTCGCAACCAGCTCAAGAAGATGAGCTTCGAGCCGACCGACGAATCGGTGCTCATCCACCTCCTGTTTCCGAACCTTGCGCCCGACTACCTCCGCGGCCCTGAACCCGAGGCGAATGCGCCGAAGACTCCGGCTCGCTCGGTGACGACGGAGCCGGTCGCGGCAGCGTCAGAGCCGCCGTCCGCGCCACCCGCAGCCTCGGTCGCCGCGGAGTTTGACGTGGAGGTCGAGGGTGAGGTCTTCAAGGTCCGCGTCAGCGGAGCCGGCATGACGGTCACGCCAGGCTCAGGCGCGGCTGCGGCGCCTGCTGCGGCTCAACCAAGCCAGGCGCCGCGCATCGGCGAGGGCACGGTGATCGCTCCGATGCAGGGCCTCATCGTCAAGCTGCCGGTAAAAGTAGGCGACAACGTCAAGCTCGGCGACGTGGTCGCGGTGCTCGAGGCGATGAAGATGCAGAACGACATCGTCACCACTGTGGCCGGAAAGGTGCGCGAGGTCTATGTCAAAGAGGGTGAGGTTGTAACGCCGAACCAGCCCCTGCTCGCCGTCGGATGAAGCGGAAGCTCATCCGTAGAAGAGATTGAAAAGCAAGCTTTTCAAGAAGATCCTGATCGCCAACCGTGGCGAGATCGCCATTCGTGTCATGCGCGCTTGCCGCGAGCTCGGCATCGCGACCGTCGCCGTCTACTCTGACGCCGACCGCAACGCGATCC
Organism: Candidatus Dormibacteraceae bacterium; assembly: GCA_041497375.1. Taxonomy (GTDB): domain Bacteria; phylum Chloroflexota; class Dormibacteria; order Dormibacterales; family Dormibacteraceae; genus Palsa-872. The sequence continues at coordinate 11,340 of JBGQGI010000005.1, forward strand.
ACACGCGCTACGCCGACGAGGCGCATCACATCGGCGGCGCGGCCCCGGGTGAGTCCTATCTTCAGCTCGAGCGCATAGTCAAGGTCGCCCACGACTGCGGTGCGGAGGCGATCCATCCAGGTTATGGATTTCTATCTGAGAAGCCCGCATTTCCCGACGCCTGCGAGGGTGCGGGGATCAAGTTCATCGGGCCGCCGGCTTCGGCGATGCGCGCGCTCGGCTCCAAGGTCGCGGCACGGCAGATGGCGGTTGCCAACGGGGTGCCGGTGACGCCTGGCACCGGAGCGATATCGAATCCCCGAGAGGCCGCGGCTGCGGCCAGGGAGATCGGCTTTCCGGTGATGGTGAAGCCGTCAGGCGGCGGTGGCGGAATCGGGATGAAGGTCGTGGATTCGGAGGCCGATCTCGTGGCGGCGATCGAGAGCAGCGCCCAGGCGGCGCGGTCGGCTTTCGGGGACGGGACCGTGTACCTCGAGCGTTACATTCGCAAGCCGCGCCACATTGAGATCCAGGTCATCTGCGACAGCCACGGCAATGCCGTGCACCTGGGCGAGCGCGAGTGCTCGATCCAGCGTCGCCATCAAAAGATCATGGAAGAGACCCCGTCACCGGTGGTGACACCCGAGATCAGGTCAGCGATGGGCGAGGCCGCGATCCGCGCAGCGAGAGCCGCGGGCTACGTCAACGCAGGGACTGTCGAGTTCATCTTCAGTGCCGGCGAGTTCTATTTCCTCGAGGTCAACGCGAGGCTCCAGGTCGAGCATCCGATCACCGAGGCCGTCACGGGCGTGGACCTGGTCAAAGAGCAGATACGCATCGCCGCCGGCATGGAGCTGAGCTTCACGCAGGAAAGCGTGACGTGGAGTGGCCATGCGATCGAGATGCGGATCAACGCTGAGGATCCACTGCGGAAGTTCATGCCCAACCCTAAAAGGATCGCGAGGTGGGTGGCGCCGGCAGGTCCAGGCGTCCGCGTCGACTCGGGCTTCGGCCCAGGCTCCGAGGTGCCACCCAACTACGACTCATTGGTGGCGAAGCTGATCGTCCACGGCAGCGATCGCGCCGAGGCGATTGCCCGCGCTAGCCGCGCGCTGCGCGAATTCGTCGTGGTTGGACCGGCGACGACGATCAGCTACCACCGCGCGATCCTCGAGAGCGCGGACTTCCGCGCTGGCAAGCTGAGCACGCGCTTCATCGAAGATCATCCCGAGCTCGTCGATCAGGCAAAGAAGTACGCGGGCGACACGTCGCCATTCGACTACGGCGCTGACCCGCGGCACGTCGCGGCTGCTGCTGCCGCCGTGGCTGTGGTGGTGCAGAAGCACTGAGCAAGCTCCAGCACCCGGCCGGCGGCAGGCCCTTCGAGGTCGTGGCCACGACCTCGGCAGGCGAATCGGGCCCATTTGTGCTGCGCGACGACGTGATCCGTTTTCCTGACGGTCCCGAGGCGCGCTACACGGTGCTGGTCAACCCCGACTCGGCATTCATAGTTCCGTACTTCGAGAACGGCGACACGATGCTGGTACGGCAGTGGCGCCATGCGTGGGACGCGTCATCCTGGGAGGTGCCGGCGGGCACCTTCAACGGCGATGAAGATCCGCTGGATTGCGCGAAACGTGAGCTGGCGGAAGAGACAGGGCTGATCGCGGCGCTATACACGTCGCTAGGAGTCGTGCACGGGGCCGCGTTTCTGACCGGCTGCGCTCACATGTTCATGGCCCGCTCCATCACCCAATCGGACAGGAACCCGGAGAGCTACGAGCAGGACATGGAGGTGCTGGGCATTCCGTTCGCCGAGGCCCTGCAGGCTGCTCTCGACGGCACCATCGTGCATTCGGGATCGGTCACCGCACTCTGCCGAGCCGCCCGGAAGCTGAAGCTTCTCTAAGGCGAAGGCGATGGGGACGGTGTCGGCTCTGGGCTGGGCTCAGGCGAGGGCGGGGTCGGCGAGGACGCCTGCGCGGGCCCGACGACGTTGAGGTCGTACTCCGCAGGCACGCTGCGGCCGCTTACATCCTGGACTGAGGTCAGCACCACGAGCTTGTAGCTCGCTCCAGGGGTGAGGTCGAGCCCGGTGATGACCACTGTGCGATTCGCGTACGTCGATTGGCTGCCAACGCGCTTGCCGTTCGCGTCCAGCACGATGACTCCGTCCGCGACCGTGTCGGAAACGAGGTCGCTGTCGAAGACGACCTTCATGCTCCCGGCGGCCACCTCAGCGCTGACCACCTCAGCACCCTTGCCAAGGTCGCGCGTCGAGCTTGCGCTGGCCTGGTCGATGAAGAACGGTTGGCTCGCATCGTCGCGCTGCAGCGTGAGGATCTCCTCGTACTCGCTCACATCCAAGGAACCCTTCGACAGCACCAGCCGAACGACGAATCTCGCGGTCTCGGGACGCAAGTCGGTCATCTGCTGGACGACCACGTAGTCGCGGGTCAACTTGGCATCGCCGTTGATCACCAGCGGCAGTCCACCGCTGGAGTAAGCCTGCTTGCCCTTGTTGTCGAGAAAAGCCTGAGCCTGATCGCCATGCTGAGCGATCCGGGCATTCATGAACTGGCTCACCACCGACGCCGCCAGGTCGAGGGCCGAAGGCTCGGGAGCCAACGGAGCGGTGGTCGCGCTCCAGATCGCGCCGCCTCGCACGTAGGTGAATGAGATGCCATCGGGCGCCCACGCGGGATTGCGATATGTTCCGGAGTTGAGCAGCGTGCGCCCGTAGCCATCGGGGCGGACCGCATAGAGGTCGGTGTCGTTGCCGATCAGGATCTCGTCCTTGTTCGACCAGCTGACGTCGCCCGAAAGAATTGTGGCGATCGTCCGGCCCTGGGCGTCTGCGACGACAGTCGCTTGATTGCCGGAGTAGAGCATTCGCGAACCGTCGGGGGACCATCCGAGAAACGCACCCGCGCCACCCAATCCCCGGCTTCGCGAGGTCGCGAGGTCGAGCACGTGGAGCGACTGGCCTTCCTGGTACACGGCGTGGCCGCCGTCCGGTGCGATGGACACCACCGTCGCGTTCTGTGGAAGCGAGGCCACCTGCGACTGACCGTCCGCGCCGGCCTTGAAGACGCCATCGCTCGTGGCCCAAAAGATCTGGTCCTGCGCCCAGCTGAGTGCCGTCACCTGCGACGCTGCTGTCAGGTCGCTGGTCGAACCGCCGGCCAGAGTGAGCATCTCGATCTTGCCGCCCCGAATGTATGCAAGGCGATCACCTACGGGAGCGATGGCCGGCAATGAAACTCCGTCGGGGACGATCACCTTCACATCTCCGCCGGCCGCGCTGACCGACGCCAGGGCGCCGTTGTCGCCGACAAAGTAGACGGTGGTCGAGTCCGCAGACCACTGAGGTGTGTAGAAAGTTCCCGACGGCTTGGCCGCCAGCCTGTGGTCGGCCGCCAGCTGCGACGTTGGCGTCGCCTGGATTGTCGGCTTGGGCGATGGAGGCGGCGTCGCAGACGGTTGCGTGACGAACGTGATCGTCTTGGGGCTGGTCAACGGCTGGCCCTTTGCCGTCGTGGCGCCCGGCCCGATGGTGACCCGGTACTGAGTGTTGGGAGCCAGCGTGCCGCCGGTCGGGTGCACCGCCAGTGTGTTGTCGCTCCAGGTGAAGGCGACGTAAGTCGCGGGCGTGATCTGCACTGCCTTCTCGGTCGAAGGGTGGTTCATCGGCTGGTTGAAGTTCACGAGGATCGCCTGGTGGAGCTGGACCGCATGCGAGTCGGCGATCGGGCTCGTGACAATGAGCTCGTTGACGCTCGGAGCCTGGTTCGCGGTGAACACGACGACCGATCCGATGAGCAGGACTCCGAGGGCAGCGCCTGCCCAAGCGAGCGCGGGAGGCCCGGCCACGCGCTGCCACCAGTGGGTGCGCTGCTCGCCCATTCCCCAAGCCCGCTGCATGAGCTGCCGTCGCAGACCCGAGCGGAAGGCTTCATCGAGCGGCGGCTCAGCCCTTCGCGTCGCCCTTAGCAACCCTGCAAGGCGGCTCAGCTCGGCGTCCTGGAGGACGTCGTCGAGCTCGGGGTCGTGGTTCATGCTCATTCGGCAGGCCTCAGGGCATCGGCGTCTTCGCGCAGCCGGCTGACTCCGCGATGGATCAGGAGCTTCACCGCGCCGGCAGACTTGCCCATCGCGATCGCGATGTCCTCGATCTTCATGTCTTCCTGGAACTTGAGGACGAGAGCGGTTTTCTGATGGGCCGGCAGCTGTTCCACAAGGGTCCAGATCCGGCGGAGCTCATCCCTGTGGGCGGCGAGGTCCTCCAGCGCCGGCCCGGCCACCGAGAGGTTGTGAAAGTCGTCAAGGGGCTGGGCTGGTCGGAGCGTGCGGTACCGATCCGCGATGGCATTCACCGCGATCTGATACAGCCAGGCAGCGAAAGGCCGCCCCGTGTCCTGGTATCGGGGCATAGCCTTCAGAGCCTTGATGAAGATCTCCGAAGTAACGTCTTCAGCCGCGGTTTGCTCCCTCACTCTTGAATACACGAACCTGTAAATCTGCTGAAAGTGCCGGTCGTAGAGCGCCCCGAATTGCCGGGGATCCCGCTTGGCGCGCTCGACGAGGTCTCGCTCGTCGTCGCGCGCGGGGTCGCTCACTGGCCGGTCAGCCTGTGCGCTTTCAAACGAGAGGTACCTGAAGCTGGTTACGGGGCAGAGGCATCGAGTCGACGGGGATTATGGGGGGCGGCGGCGACTCTAACCCGGCATAGGTGGAGGCACACATCATCTTGTGGGCGCCGAGAGGGTACCCACTACATCTGCCTTGACGACCTACGACCCGTATAATCTCGCTGTCCCCCATTTGTTAGTTGGGAGCCGGCGCCCTATTTGATCGAGCGATACTCCCCGCCTGCGATTCGGGCGGTATGGTCCGACCGGCACCGGCTCGAACTGTGGCTTCGCATAGAGATTCTGGCGTGTGAAGCATGGGCGACCCTGGGCCGAATACCGGTATCCGCCTTGCCCAAGATCCGCCAGGCAACTTTTGATCCAGCCAAGATCGCTGAGGTCGAAGAGCGGGTCGGACACGACGTCGTCGCCTTCTTGACCGTCGTCAACGAGTCGATCGGCCAGCCCGAGGCCCGATACGTGCACCTCGGCATGACCAGCCAGGACCTCAACGACACGGCGACCGCCATCCAGCTCGGAGAGTCGGCGCGGATCATCGCGGCCGACCTGGCCGCCGTCCGCGAGGCCGCCGCTGAGCTTGCGATTCGACACCGGCGAACGCTGATGGCCGGCCGCACCCATGGCGTCGTCGCCGAGCCGATAACGTTCGGCTTCAAGGTTGCCGGGTGGGTCGC
>JBGQGI010000006.1:0-16052 GCA_041497375.1 Candidatus Dormibacteraceae bacterium
AACCACGACTCGTGGCGAAACTCCGCCGCGACGGGACGTCCGAGCGCGGAGAGCAGGCCTTCCAGCAGGGCCGGATTGCGCTGGCGAGCCGGCGGGAACTGCAGGAGCACAGGACCGAGCCGCTCGCCGAGCGGGGCCAGCCGCTCTCCGATGATCGCGGCCAGGCCGACGCGATCAAAAGCGTCGGCGGAGTAGGTGAGGCCTCGATGAGCCTTCATGCAAAAGCGAAACTCCGGCTTCGTTCCGCTTGCCCACGCGACCAGCGTCGACTCGGGCGGCGTGCGGTAGAAGCTTCCATTCAGCTCCACACCGTTCAGCCTCTGTGAGTAGAACTCGAGCATCCTGCGGCCAGGAAGATTCGCCGGATAGAAGACGCCTTTCCAGCTCGCGTAGCTGAAGCCGGATGTGCCGGCGTAGAGAGTGCCGCCTATGACCCGATCACCGACGGTTCCAGGCGAGGCCGCGCGGCAGCCTCAGAAGATCGCTCGCGCATGACGCGCTCGTGCAGCTGCCCGCACGCGGCGTCCGCTTCGCGTCCGCGGGTGTCGCGCACGGTCACGTTCAGGCCCTGGCCTTCGACCAGCTCTTTGAAGCGTCTGATCGTGGCGCGGTCAGGAGCTCGATAGGGTGTGCCCTCAACAGGGTTGAACGGGATCAGGTTCACATGGGCGAGCCTGCGACGCAGCAGCCTGCCCAGCTCCTTGGCATCACGCTCCGTGTCATTGACACCCGCAAGCAGCACCCATTCGTAACTGACGCGCCGGCCTGTCGTGTCTGCGTAACCCTGGGCTGCCTTGACCAGAAGATCCAGCGGATATTTGCGATTGATGGGCACGAGCACGTCGCGCAGCTCATTACGCGCGGCGTGCAGCGAGATCGCAAGTGTGACCGGCAACTTTTCAGCTCCGAGCTGTTCGATGCGCGGAATCAGACCGCTGGTGGATACGACGATGCGCCGCGGGCTGATGCCGAGCAGCTCTGCATCTGCGATCCGCCGCACCGACTCGACGACCGATTGATAGTTGGCCATCGGCTCACCCATGCCCATGAAGACGACGTGCGACAGGCGCCTGCCTTCGGCGGCGAGCAGCCTCATCGCATCCGTCGCCTGCTCGACGATCTCATGAGCCTTCAGGTTTCGGCCGAAAGGAAATTTGCCGGTCGCGCAGAACGGACAGCCGATTGGGCAGCCTGCCTGCGACGAGATGCACAAGGTCGATCGGTCCGCGTAACGCATGACGACAGCTTCGACCGAGTGCCCGCCGTCCAGCTCGTAGAGCGTTTTCGAAGTGAGCGCGCCATCGGCCTCACTGCTGGCGACGGTCCGCAGCGAGGTGCTGCGGAAGTCACGCTCCAGGTCAGAGCGCAACTTCTTAGGGATGTCGTTCATCTCCTCGAACGATGCGGCCCCGCGCGCGAGCCATCCCCAAATCTGGCGTCGGCGGTAAGCGGGGGCCTTGTTCGCGACCAGCCATGCCTCGAGGTCGGAGGCGGACAGCGAAAGGATCGCCGGGCGAGGATCGGTCACATGAGGAGGCTACGAGAGTTGCCTGGTTGCCGGTTCGAATGTCTCGTGGTGGGGACCGGCCATGCGCACCTCGCCGTCGTCGACCAGCTTCTCCAGATGCGCGCGCATGGTCATCTCGGCGGCGACCAGCAGCTGCTCTCCGAGCTGCGGTCCGTAAACGCGCCGCGTGAGCTCGCGTGCCGTGCCCGGGCTCCGGCGCACCTCGGCCAGCACCTGCGCTTCACGCTCCAACCGGTGCGTCCTGTATTCCTCCAGCTTCGCCACCGCGCCGGTCACCGGATCCCAATGACCGGGGCACAGCATCCGCGGGTTCAGCGCGATTAGCCGCTCGAGCGAGCGCAGGTAGGCCGCCACGTTGCCCTCGGGGTAGGTGACCATCGAGCTGCCTTTCCCCAAAACCAGGTCGCCCGTGAACACGACCCGGTCCTCAGCCAGCCAGAAGCACAGGTGATCGGCACTGTGACCCGGTGTGTACAGGGCTGTCACGTTGAGCGCGCCCGCCCTGACGACGTCGCCATCGCCAAGCTCGGGATACCGGCGGACGGAAGCGCCGTGCAGGCCGGCTAATTTCTCGGCCAGCGCTAAATGGTCGGGGTGGGAGTGGGTCACGAGGACCACGCCGACTGTGGCGCCTGCCAATTTCCTGTCGATTGCCGCCAGGTGCCGGTCATCGTCGGGTCCCGGGTCGATGACGACGACCACAGGGCCGGCGCCGAGGATCCATGTGTTGGTGCCGGGCCCGGTGTAGGGCCCGGGGTTGGGCGCCACCACACGTGTCACCAGAGGCACGGACGGGCTTCCGGCCGTACCTCTTCCATCAGCGCGACTGGTGGGCAGGCAGGTAGATGTCGGCGCGGTCCGGCCGGCTTGCGTCGAACCAGCCGTCGAGGTACGACTCGACGATGAGCCTGATCAGCGGCTCCCCCATCTCGGGCACGGACAGCGTTTGCCTCGGGCCGGAGGCAACCACGCTGACCTTCCACCATGAGCCCATGAGCTCCGCCTCGACCGTCAGGCTCTGACCACCCATCCAATCCTGGGCTCGAGTAAACGCCTCGACCAGCGCGGGCTCAGAGCCAAGCACCGACGCCTCCGCGGGCAGGCGGCGGTCGGCGCCTGGAAGGGCGAGGTTCAGCACGGCGCCAAGCACGACTCCTCGCGCCCCTTCCTTGGGCTGGACCGCCGCAGCTTCCACGGCAGCGGCGCGCCGGGCGACCTCCTGCGCCTGCTCGAAGACCGTCTCCATCAGCTCCGGACGCCCAAACGCGGCTTGGCGCGCAGACTCCTGGAGCGCGAGGGACGCCGAGCGCAGCTTGTGGCCCAAGCGACCGAGCAGGCGGGCGCGGTGCTCGTCCGCAAGCTGCGCACCGAGCTCAGCGCTTCGCCTCGCCAGGGCCAGTCCCGATTCCTTGGCCCAGCCGACCAGCCGGCCGTTCAGCGCCAGCGGCTTCCATGGGCCGCCAGGTGGCGGAAAGTCGACGTCGGCAGGACCGTGACGCTGGTGATCAGGGATCGATTCCATCCCGCCCCCCACCCTGACCCACGCCGGGCCCGCTGATGAAGAACGCCGGCCCGCAGGGGCTACAGCCACAGCCGCGGGCAGGTATTCCATCTGGGGCCGATCACCTGAGGTGTCTAACGGCTGGTACCTGCGGATTCTCGCGTTCGAGTCTTCAAAGCTCCGTCGATGGCGGGGACTATGAACTTGAAGGTCGTGCCCGTCCTGTCGCTCGAGGCGACCCAGATCCTGCCGCCAAACGAGCGCTCCACCACCAGGCGACAGAGATAGAGCCCGAGCCCGAGCCCACCCTGTGAGCGATTGCGTCCGGCAGGGCCCGTCTTCTCGAACAGCCTGTCGAGGCTCGTGGTCGGAAGGCCTGCGCCATGATCGGCCACCGTGATCTCGAGCCAGCCACGCGGCGCGTTTCGCGCCTCGACGAGCACCGATTTGTCGGTGTACTCGAGCGCGTTCCCGATCAGGTTGGTGAGCACCTGCGCGAGGTGAGTCGGTTCGCAGTCGGCCGGCGGCAGGCCGTCGGGCAGACTCACCTCGACTGCCGAGGCGCGCTCCGCGTAGCGATGATGCAGCACGGCCATGACGCCTTCGAGCGCCGGGCCGAGGTCGACACGCTCGGGATTGGGCTCGAAATGCCGAGTCTCCAGCTTCGCAATGATCAGCTGGCTCTCGACGAGGCTCAGGAGTCGATCCGATGATTCGTAGGCCTCCTGGAGCAGCTCGCGCCGCCCGCTTGCGTCGATGGTGGCGTCCCACTGCATGATTCCCGCGAGCGTGTTCTTCATGGCTGCGGCCGGGCTGCGCACCTCGTGGCCGATCGCGCGCAGCATCAGGTCCTTGGCCTCGAGCGCAAGCCGCTGCGCGGTGACGTCCTCGTGCAGCGTCAAAACGCCTGCGGGCTCACCTTCGAGGCCGGGGATGACCACGCGGCGGACGTGAACGATGCGGTCGGGGTCGCGCAGGTGCAGCTCAAGCGTGCCATCAGACTCAGAGTCCTCCCTCGGCACGGCGCCGGCGGCGGCGTAGATCTCCTCAGGTTTTCGCCCAGGCATCTCGGCTGCCTGGAGGTTGTAGATCGACTCGACCTCCGGGTTCGCGTAGACGACGCGTCCGGCCGCATCCTCCAGCATCACTCCGACCGGCGAGTGGCGAAGGATCGCGTTCATCATTCGGCGTTCGCGGTCGAGCGCGTCCACCAGCTCGAGCTGGCCGATCAGAACCGACGCCTGGCCGGCAAGAACCGCGGCGAGCCGTCGCGTCTCGGAAGCCCCGCCGGTCATCCTGGCCACCAGCAAGCCGGCCAGCCGGCCCTCGACCTGGATAGGAATCGCGAACGCGTCAGCGGACGCGCCGAGCAGGTCAAGCAGCGCGCGCATCCGCCTACCGCCCGTTGGTGAGAGAAGCGCCTTCAGCAGCCCGACGCTATCGGCGATCGGCACTCGCGGCTCCGCCTCCGCATCGAGCGCCCTGCGCACAAGATGGCCGTCCTCCAGCAGCCAGAGCTCGCCCTGCGAACTCGCCAGGGCGCGACCGACGAGGCGCGCCATCTCGGCGCGCGCCCGCTCCGGCTCGGTTGGCGTCAGCTCGGTGAATGCGGCGACGGCCTCCAACGTCCGGATCCGTCCTCTGGTCTCAGCCACGAGCCGTGAGTTCTCGATGGCGACCGCAGCGTGCCGCGCGAAGTCAAGGGCCGCCGAGCCCGGCTCGGCAAGGTGGGCCGAAGCGTGCACCGACCCGATGGCGCCGACCAGGCGGTCGCCGTACCAGAGCGGGATCAAGCTCCACGCCTGCTCCCGTGCGACCCCGGTCAACATTCCGGCCGGCGCTTCGCGCCAGCTGTCTTCGGAGTTCAAGCCGGCCCACGCCAGCACTCCTTCGGCGGCCGGGTCGCCGCTTCCACGAGTCGCGCTGATGCGACCTTCGGTGTCGAACGCCCAGCAGACGACCCCGGCGCACTCGAGCATCGTCAACGCCTGGTCGGCGATGTTCGCGACCACGCTCATCAGCTCGTGTCCGGCCAGCGCCGCCAGCTCCTGGATACGCACCGACTGCGCGAGCGCGAGCTCGTTTGCATGGTGCAGGCGCATCGTGCGCAGGGCGATCCCGACCACCGGCGCCGCCGCCTCCAGGAGTTTCAGGTGTGCGGCCGGAAAGCGATTGCCATCGTGGCGTTCCGCCGAGATCGCAGCGACAACGCGTTCGCCCTGGGTCACAGGCACCCATACGACATGGCCGTTGGCGGTCGCGGGAGAGCCATTGAGCGGGACAACCTCATCAACGTCGCCCGCGGGCAGCGATTCGATCCCTGGTCCGACCTCCTCGATCAAGTGGCGGAAGGCCGGTGCATCCTCGAGCGGGGTCGGTCCGAACGGAACGGCGGGCATGCCGCGGTCCCCCGTGAAACCGACCACGTTGCCCGCAGCGTCCAGGTACGCCAGAACCATATGAGAGGCGTCGGTGTAATCGCTGGCTGCGGCGAATATGGCATCCGCGATCTGGCTTTCGTCGGAAGCGCCGGCGACTCCCATCTCGAGCAGATGCAGCGCCTCCAGGCGCGCGCGCTCTGACTGCGCCTGTGCGAAGTGGTCCGCATTCGCGAGCGCCAGGCTGACGTGCGCGGCGACATCCTGGAGCAGCCGCACATGCCAGTCGTCGAACGCGCCGTCGTGGTAGGACTGCAATGAGAGCATGGCTGTGATGGTGTCGCCGCTCAGCACGGGCACCCACACGAACGAACGGGAAACATCGCGATGCTTGCCCGGCGCACCGGAAACGAAGACCGCTGCTCCGCGGCCGACGTTCCAGCGTTCCCGCTCGAGTCCTTTCCGCTCAAAGCTGCGGGCCCACGGCGAGTGGCGAACGAGGACCGGTTTGCCAGTCTCGTATGCCTCACGCGAAGGACCGGTAACGGCAAGGGCGACAGGTGGCACGACCTCTTCCACTCCGGCCACGTACTGGTAACCCTCGGCGATCGGGCCTTCGGGCGACTGCGTGATGGTCGCCAGGATGAAGCCGTCGAAATCCAGGAACGCATTGAGCTCCTCGCGGAGCGTTCGCATGATCGACCAGCGGTCCAGGCTCGAGGCCAGCCGCCTGCCTATCGAGTTGACGACTTCGAGCTGGCGCCGCTGATCTTCGATGGCTTCGTAGCTCCGCGCGTTGCGCAAGGCGAGCGTCACCTCGTCGGCCACAAGCTCCAGGAACGCCGCCGTGGAAGCTTCGTACGCGTATGGGCGTGCGCACCTGATGCCAAAGGCTCCGCGCGTGGCGCCGCCTTCTTTGATCGGGACCCAGAGCGACGAGGTCGGTTCGTGAATCAACAGCGGCTTGTGGTCGCGAAGCACGGTTCGGGGAGGCGCGAACTCGGCACCACGCAGCGAGATCTCCCTGGACGTTGGGGCCGAATCCGCTTCGAGGTGCAGCAGCCGGGCCTTGTCAGCCCGGTCGTGCGCCACGGAGACCATATCCAGCGAGTCGACAGGCAGCAGCTCGCTGAGCGTCGCGCGCAGCGCCGTCAACACGCTCGCCTCGTCGAGAGTTGACGCCATCGCCCGCGCAATGTTGTTCAGGGCTGCCAACCGAGACGCCTGGTTGCGGGTCAGCTCGTTGAGCGAGGCGTTGGCGATCAGGACGCCCAGCCTGCGATGGACCTCCTCGAGGAAGGCCATCTCGGTCGCCGGCACGCGACGGCCGCTGTAGGACTGGTAGATCACGCTGCCGATCACCTTGCCCTGGTGCATCACCGGCACCCAGATCACGAGCCTCGGCGACATCCCCGCCCCTGGTCCCTTCGCCTGCTCCTCCAGGCTGGGGTCCTTGATCGGCACCAGGGTTATCTGAGGCCGTGCGTACATGTGAGCGAACATCGAAGTCGCGACCGGGCGGCGGCGCATGTCCTGGAGTACGCCACTGTCAATCGCGAGCGAGTGGTACCAGCCCTCACGTTCGAGGCTCTGGAGGACGACGACGTCGTAACCGAACAATGGCTCCAACCCGCGGTAAAGGACCTGGACGATGTCGGCCTCGGTGATGCAGCTCCCCAGCTCGTGTACGAGCGCCGCGGGCGTCGACGGCGGAAACGCCTTCTGGGACCGCCGGCTTGCCACTCGTGGCTCGGGACGAGGCCGGCTTGTGCTCGCGTCCCGCCTGGGCGGTGCTGGGCGCCTCACGCGCTTACGAGCTGGAGTTGCCATCTGCACCGATATACTGCGCCACGAGACCCTTGCCGTTCACTCCGCCTAAACCTATTGCTCCGACACCCGAGGATCTCCGCGGCTCGACGATCCTGGTGGTGGACGATGAACGCGCCTGGCGGGTCATCCTGGAAACCGACCTGCGCATGCTCGGCTACAAGGTTTCCATGGCCGAGGACGCAGACCAGGCGCTCGAGAAAGCGAAGTCGGACAGTCCCGAGGTGGCGATCATCGACCTGATGCTGCCCGAGCCGATGGATGGATGGGGACTGTTGAACGAGCTGAGAGCGCGCGGGCAGAAGGTGCCTGTGATCTTCTACACCGCGTACCCGGTCTTCCCGTCAGGAACCGATGATCCAGACGTGGTCGGATACATGAGCAAGGCTGTCGACCGGGCGGATCTGTATGCGCTGCTCCCGCCCGCTATCCGGCGCTCGCGCGAGCGCCGGCCTGAGGGCTAGCTGATGCCTACCAGTAGAAGTTCCAGCTGAGCTCGTACCAGTTTGCGCCTGAAGCGATGGCCAATGCGGCCACGATCAGCAGGGCAAAGGCAACCCTCTGCGCCTTGAACTTCCACGTCATCCCCATTACTCCCCTTGGTTTTTCTAACTAATGCCAGGTTCGGGAGCGAGTATGCACCTGCCGGTGTAAGAGTGCATGTTCAGGAAGCGTGAATTCTTATGAATATTCATTTAGGCCAAAACCTTGGAAAATCCCAGGAGTAGCCAATGAAGGATTCCAGTGCCAGAACCCGTGAGCTGCGGCTTCCTCCGTTGCCGCCCGGTCTCGAGGTCTACCGGCCTGCCGAGGTGCTCGGCTCGGCTGTACTCGTGGTCGAGGACGAGCCGGCTATGCGGCAGCAGCTCCGGATCGACCTGCACGACCTCGGCTACCGCCCGGCGGTGTCCTCATCTGCGCCGGAAGCGATGGAGCTGCTAGCGCGGGAGCGCGTGGCCGCCGTGCTGCTCGACCTCGTGCTCGACGAAGGCGAGGATGCCGGGTTTGACCTGCTCACATGGATCCGCCACCATCACCCCGGCCTTCCGGTGATCGTGCTGTCGGCGGCACAGGTCAACTCCGCGGCGATCCGCAAGGCCTACGAGCTCGGTGCCAGCTCATATTTCGTGAAGGGCAACGTGCCGATGGCACACATCTATTCGGACCTTGCGGCGCGACTCGTCGAACGGGGCACGGGACGCCCGGGGAGCTATCGCTTCGGGCGCCTCGAGTTCGACCCTACCCGCCGCATGGTCAAGCTCGGGGAGGCTGAGGTGCGCCTGACCCCACAGCAAACCGCGCTGGTGCTGTACCTGGCGCAAGGCTCCAAGCCGGCGACCGCGCGCGACCTCATTGAAGCGGGTCTCTTCAGGAGCGATGCAGCGCACTCCACAGTTCACTCGGCGCTGCTGACGCTCCGACGGCGCCTTGACGAGATCGAGCGCGGGCTCGGCCCGACCTTCGTGCGTGCATCCGCACGTGGATACAACCTGGTGGCGGTGCCATGACAGGCGATCCCCCGACTTCTCCCATCCCGACCGACTCCGTCATCGAAGAGGTGATCGAGTTGCGGCGTCACTTTCACCGTCACCCCGAGGTGAGCTTCAGCGAGCACGAGACCAGCACTCGGATCGGCGAGCGCCTGCGCGAGCTGGGCCTTGAGCTGAAGCCATGTCCAACCGAGACCGGCGTGGTTGCGGTGCTCGATACCGGCCGGCCTGGTAAGACCGTGATGCTGCGCGCGGACATCGACGCGCTTCCGATTCATGAGGAGTCGGGCGTCAACTTCGAATCGACTGTGGACGGCCGCATGCACGCGTGCGGGCATGACGCGCACATGGGCATCATGGTCGGAGTCGCGCGAACGCTGGTCGATCGAATCTGGGACGTCAGCGGCCGCTACCTCTTCGTGTTTCAGCCGGCAGAGGAGATAGTGAGCGGCGCGAAAGCGATGATCGCGAACGGCCTCCTCGACGATCATCACCCCGACTCGGTCATCGGTCTTCACGTCACGAGCTTCACGCAGTCGGGGACCGTGATCACGCGGCCCGGTCTCATGTGGGCGGGTTCGGACGCATACGAGGTCACGTTTGCGGGGCCCGGTGGTCATGGCGGCATGATGGGCCGCCGCGGCAACGTGCTTTCGGCGCAGGCGTTCTTGATCGAGCGACTGCACACGATCGTGGAAGGTCTCGAGCAGGATGGCGTGCAGTGCCACACCACCGTCGGAAACATCAGCAGCGACGGGACCTGGAACATCGTGCCCCGCGGTGTGGCGGTCAAAGGCAGCCTGCGAACGTTCAATCACACGCTGCGCGAGCAGGCGCTTGGGCGCATGCGCGACCTGCTGCAGGAGATAGAAACGGAGTTCGAGGTCAAGTCATCGCTGGAGCTCGTGCACGGGACGGTGCCGCTGATGAACGAGCCGAACGTGACGCGCACCGTGCTGGACGTGGCGAGGTCGATGATCGGCGACAAGGCCAGCATCCTCGGCCGGCCGCTCACCGTGAGCGATGACTTCGCCGAGTTCCTGACCAGAATCCCGGGGTGCTATTTCATGCTCGGTGTGATGCCCGAGGGATCGCCGCCGCCGGCCCACCACTCCCCCGGGTTCAAGATCGACGAATCGGCGCTGGAGATCGGCGTCAAGGTCCTTGCCGGCGCCGCTGCCCGACTCGCCGAAGACTGATCAGACCAACCCGAAATGCTGCTGCTTATCGCCCTCGTGATCGGGCTGCTTGCCGGCATTGCGACTGGCGGAAAGCTTGGGAATGTGGCCAACCTCAATATTCGCTGGCCCTGGTTGGTCGTCGCTGCGCTGGTCGTGCGCGAGGCCGCAGTTTTGAGCCCGCTCAGCGGCGTCGATGGCGTGCAGTATTTGTACGCGGCGTCGCTGGCCGCGCTGGTCGCGTGGACGGCGTGGCACGCGACTCGACTGCGCGGCGCGTGGATCGTCGCCGTCGGAGCAGCGCTGAACCTCCTGGTCGTCATTGCCAATGGCAGCCGAATGCCGGTGGCCCCGGAGCTGGCGGGCCGCCTGATGAACCGCGGCCACATCGGCCAGTACGTGGTCATGGGATCGGGCACGAACCTTGGCTGGCTCGGTGACTGGATCGGAGTGCCAGGCCCGCTTGGCGGCGCCTACAGTCCTGGCGACGTCGTGATCGCGATCGGCATCGCAGCCGTCGCCTTTTTCGCTACGCGACAGCGCCCAGCGGCAGCAACTAAGCTGGATGAAACCGCAGGCCGTATAGGGAGTTACCCGCCGTGATCATTTTCTGGACACTCACGCTCTGCGTCCCCTACCCGGACGACCTGCCATCGGTCCCACACCGGCGCGACACCGCGGCAGCGATTGCGGGGTCGGCCTGATCCGACTCACCGCGGCATTGATGGTGGCGCTTTTCATGGCGCTTCCCGCCCAGTCCGCTCTGGCCAGGGATCCGGACATGCTGCCGAGCGCCCATCACGAGGCGGCCCGGATCATCAGCGCGGAGCTCGCGATGACCCAGGCGCTGGCCCAGCTGAAGGCTCTGACAGACCTGCCACCTCCGACTGCGCCCGTGGAACGCATTCGCTGGGACCTCGCCGCAGCCGCGGCCGGCTATGCCTATCGCAACGCCGCGCGCGAGGAAGAGCTCAGGGTCTACGAGCTTGCGGGCTACGCCAGCGTCGAGGCTTCGGTCCTCCCGCTACTACCGAGGTCGCTGGCGAAGCCGCTCAAGGACGCCATCGCGGGACTGCACTATCTGTACATCCTCGCCGGTATCGACCAGTACTACCTCGTCAACGTCCATTTCACGCATCCGTACGCGGACGCCGCGCCGGTGGACCAGCTTCGCTCGTACTACCAGGAGGCGCACGACAAGTTCGGCGTCGACCCCAGCATCCTCGCGTCTATCAATTTCATCGAGAGCAACTTTGGGCGCGTCAACGGCCCCTCGTCGGCAGGCGCCCAAGGACCCATGCAGTTCCTACCGGGCACGTGGGCGGCTTTCGGTGACGGCGGAGACGTGAACGACCCGCACGACGCGATCCTGGGCGCGGCCCGCTACCTGGTCCACAACGGCGCTCCGCACGACATGCGCAACGCGATCTGGCACTACAACAACTCGTTCGACTACGTGGACTCGGTCCAGTCGTTCGCCAGCGCCTACCGCTCCGATCCAGTCTGGCTGGACCGCATGTATTACTGGAACACCACAGGCTGATTACTTAACTAGAGCCAGGTGGAGCGGAAGGCCGGATTTACTCCGGCCGTCACATATGCCCAATCAAAGCCCTCAAACGATGTGGGTCACCGGTGGGGGTTCCGCGGGGGAGGCCTGCTTCCCCCGCGCTTGTTTAGAGTAAGTACTCATGGAGTACCGGATCGAACAGTTGGCGCGCACCGCCGGTGTGGCCGTCGACACCATCCGCTTCTACCAGGGCAAAGGCCTGTTGGAGCCCCCGCGCCGAGATGGGCGCGTCACCTGGTACGGCGACGGGCACCTGGAACGCCTGCGCCGCATCCGCGATCTCCAGCAGCGCGGATTTACCCTGACGGTGATCCAGCGATTCCTGGCCGGGGAGCTCGAGCCTTCGGACGAATCACTGGTTGCGGCCGTGACGCGACCCACATCGCCACAAACGTTGACCCTCAGTGAGCTGGCTGACCGCAGCGGCGTCGCCGCCCCTCTGCTGAAGAGCCTGGAGAAGGCTGGGCTCCTGGTCCCCATCGAGACCGGGGACGAGGCCCTGTATCCCGCCGAGGACCTCGAGGCGATCGCGGCGGGCATGCAGCTGATCGCCGCCGGCGTCCCCCTGACCGCGTTGATGGATCTGGCCAAGGATTATTCGGCGGCTGTGGACCGGACCGCGCGCCAGGCCGTGGAGCTCTTCGACCATCACGTGCACGAGAGAATCCAGTCCGAAGGCGGCGATCCCGACGCTGCCGAGCAGACCCTGCTCGAGCTGTTCAATCAGCTGCTGGACGCGAGCGGAACGCTCGTCCGCCACCACTTCCAGCGCACTGTCCTCCGCGCGGCCCGCGAGCACATCGAGAAGACGGCGAGATGATCACGGCCGCCGCGGTGAGGACGTGGGAGCTGGATCGAACTCCTGACCTTGTGGACCTGGTCAGCGCCGCACGTGACGCGGGGCACGAGGTGCTGCTCATCGAGCGGCCGATGCCGGACGCGGTGAGCGTCGCCGCGCTTGGACGCGTCTACGACATGGTGGCGGCGCCTGGCGGCGTTGCACTCGAGGCGGCCACAGGGGAAGTCGTCGACTTCGAGCCCGGCCAGGACCGGCTGCTGGCCGCGTCCCGGTTGTGGCGTCGCTTGCGTGAAAACATTGCGCCGGCGGGAGCGATCGGGACCGGCCCGATTGCGGTGGGCGGCTTTGCATACCGGCCGGACCGCGACCCGGGCGGGCCGTGGTCAGGCTTCCCCGCTGTACTGCTGCGAGTCCCAGCGCTCGCCGTGACCAGGGTGCGCGGCCGCACTTTCGCCACCGCCGCCGGGGCCGGGGCCGAAGGTCTGCTCGAGCTGGCGCCAACGGGTGTGCGTGCGCCTGCCGCGCGCCGGCTGGAGGTCACGTCGGTGCGCAACCCGGTGGCGTGGACGGCAGCCGTCGAGACCGCAGCCAAGCGATTGCGCGCGGGCGATGCGGCCAAGGTGGTGCTGGCGCGTGAGGTGATCGCCCGCGGCGACGGAGTCGTCTCGGCCGGGATGGTCGCGCGTTCGCTGCGCGCCGCGTATCCGTCGTGCTTCACATATCTCGTGACCGGGGCCGACGGCACGGCATTCGCCGGGGCCTCTCCCGAGCTGCTCGTCCGGCGCACCGGAGGTCGCGCTTACTCGCAGCCGATGGCGGGTTCGGTGGCGCGCGGCGCAAACGACGCCGATGACGATCGCCTGGCACGGCAGCTGGTCGAGAGCGCAAAGGACAACGCCGAGCATCGCATCGCATCCGAATTCGTGGTCGAGGCGCTTCAAAAGTTCTCGCTGAGCGTCGAGGCACGAGCACCGGAGGTCGTCCGGTTCACCAACATCCAGCACCTCGCCACCACCATCACGGCCGAGCTCGCCGCCCCCGCGGCCGAAGCCCTCGATCTGGCCGCCGCCCTCCACCCCACACCCGCTGTCGGCGGCTGGCCGCGCGCTGCTGCCGAGGCACTGATCGACGAGCTCGAGAGCCTGGAGCGGGGCTGGTACGCAGGCGCTGTCGGCTGGACCGATGGACAAGGCGATGGTGAGTTCGCAGTAGCCTTGCGGTGTGGTCTGCTCTGGGAGGACGGCGCGCGCCTCTACGCGGGTGTCGGCGTGATGCCGGATTCCGACCCCGCCCGAGAGCTGGAGGAGACTGAGCTGAAGTTCAAAGCCCTTTTGATGGCTCTCACTTAAGTGTCCCGCTGATGGAAGTCGAGCTGAACGGCGCTCGCATCCACTACAAGCGCTCCGGCGCAGGCTACCCTGTCGTGTTCCTTCACGCGGGCGTGGCGGATTCGCGTATGTGGGAGCCGCAGGCCGTCGGCCTGGGCAAGCACTTCGACGTCATCACGCCCGACATGCGCGGCTACGGGGAATCCGAGCTGCCGGCCACATCGTGGTCGCCAGTCGCCGACGTCCTGGCTTTGATGGACGCGCTGCATATCAGAGAGGCGCCGCACGTGGTCGGCTGCTCGATCGGCGGCGGGATCGCCATCGACTTCGCCCTCGAGCACCCGGAGCGCGTGTCGAAGCTGGTGCTGGTGGGCGCGGGCGTCGGAGGCCTGATGGTCGGCGACCCGGACGATCCCATCTATGCCGAAACGATCGCCGCAGGTGAATCCAAAGACCTGACTGCGTTGAACGAGGCAGAGATGAAGCTATGGCTCGTGGGACCCGGACGCACTGTCAGTCATGTCGACAAGAAGCTGCGTGACCTGTTCCTCGAGATGAACGGAATCGCCCTACGCAGCGACTTCAAGAATGCACCGCCGATTGAGCTAGATCCGCCCGCTGCCGAACGCCTGGGCGAGATACAGGCGCCGACCCTTGTCGTTGTCGGAGACCACGACCTGCCCGAGATCCATGAGACGGCTGAGGTCCTGATGTCGAACGTTCGCGGCGCCCGCAAAGCAATCATCCACGACGCCGCTCACCTGCCGAACCTGGAGCACCCCGAAAAGTTCAACCGCCTACTACTAGATTTCCTAAACGGCTAAAACTTAATCCGCTAGTGCTGCAGGGTTGGCCGGGGTCCCCCCGGCCATGACTTTGTCCTCCCCACTCCGAGGCGTCGCGTGGAGAAACTAATTCGTAGTTAATCCAATCCCGGGAAGGTGAGCAGACGCGCGCGAAGCGCCCGTCGATGAGAGGGAACAGTCTGGTTCCCTCTCATATTTTTAGCGGAGCGCCGCCGACGCAGCCTCCCAGCACGTGCGATGTCCGTTGACGCTGTCCTCACGCTTGAACTTCACGACGACCAGTGTCGGCGTCTGCGCAGCGAGAGCGTCGACCAGCGCGGGCTCGAGCCCCGCGCGATCGGTGACAGGGCTGTACACGAGGTCGTAGAGACGTGCGACCTGCGCAAAGTCGAGGCCCAGAGGTGTGGCGAACAGTTCCTCGAACACATCCTGGTGCTGCGCCTGCGGTAGGAAATTGAATACGCCACCGCCATTGTTGTCGCAGACGACGATGGTCGCCCTCAGGCCGTGCCGCCTCAGAGCCCAAAGGCCGTTCATGTCGTGATAGACAGACAGGTCGCCCAGCAACAACACCGTGGGAAGGTTGCTCCGCCCCGCGGCCAATCCGAGGCCTGACGAGACAAGGCCGTCGATTCCACTGGCGCCGCGGTTGCCATAGAACCGTTGCTGAGTCTTCGCATACGGCCAGAAGCTGTCGACGGCGCGGATCGGCATGCTCGAGCCAACGAACACCTGCCCGTTATCGGGGAGGCGGGCGGCCAGCGCTCGCACGATGTGCCCCTCATGCAAGGGCGTGGACACAAACGTCGCCGCGATCGCGGCCGTCGCCCGCTTGCCGGCCGACATCCACTCTTCGCGCCATGCGTTGCGATCCATCGCCGGCAGCGCCTCGAGCAGGGCTTGCGGATCGCAGGCCAGCACGTGGCTGGCGACCTGGTCGGGGTCACGCCACAGGTGGTCGGGATCGATCAGAAAAGTCGGCGCTGACGCCGCCGCCAGCCAGGCGCTAAGAACCTTTGACGTGGGTGCTCCACCGAGACTGACCACCAGGTCGGGCCCGTGCTGCAGGGACCAACCAGCTCGCAGGAGGGCTTCATACGATTCCACGGCTGCGCCGGTTTCCGCGCGGCGCAGCTGCGAGCTGGGCTCCGCCAAAACGGGCAACCCAAGCCGGGCCAGCGCCGGGGCGAGGCGGTCGCCGTCACGCATCTCGCCCGCGATCACCAGCGGCCGCTGCGCCCTCTGGAGCGCCGACGCCAGGGTCGTGACCTGGCCTGGCGTCGGCAAGGTGCGACCCGCGCTGATCGCCTGTCCCGGTGTGCCGAGGGCGACCGGGAGCTCACCCGGAGGCGGCACCAGCGGCTCGCGGAAAGGGAGGTTGATATGCACTGGGCCGCCGGCGGCTTCTGCGTAAGCTCGCGCCGCCAGGCGGCGCCACAGCCGGGGACCGCTGGCAGATTCGACCGGGGTCCCGGGGTCGAAGAACCAGCGAACGGCAGTCCCGTAGAGGTGCTGCTGGTCGATCGCCTGGTTGGCTCCGACGTCGCGGAGCTCGGGCGGCCGATCCGCCGTGAGCACGATCAGAGGAGCCCGCGAATGAGAAGCCTCGACGACCGCCGGGTGAAATTCGGCTGCTGCGGTGCCTGA
>JBGQGI010000007.1:0-15778 GCA_041497375.1 Candidatus Dormibacteraceae bacterium
ATGACTTTGTTTCCATTACTCCCACTCGTGGCGTGGAGAGACTAATTCGTCATAAATCGCAGGCCCATTAGATAGAGCAGAGCCTGCGGCGAAGCCGGGTCGAGGACCCGACGTTACGCGACCCAGCGGAACTCCTGGAACAAGTAGTCGAACTCCCCGCCCTCGGGTATTCCATACCTGAAGTCCTTCGGGGCGGCGGGATCGACCGCGAAGATGACGACGCTCGAGGTGCCGCGGGTGGCCGCGATGACAGCGAACCGGACGGGTGTTGCTGTCGCACCCGAGCCAATTAGGTTCGCCGAGTAGATCGCGCCCTCGCCGTTCTGGATGCCGATGTGCGCACCTCTAATGTCGGTCACCTTCGTGACGCTCTGCCACTTCGATGACGGAAGAGCCGCAACGGTGCTGTCGATCAACTGGCCCGTCGTTGGACCCGAGCTCGACCCGACAACCGTCAGGATTCCATACCTCGTGCCGAGCGAAATCCCGTTCGCGTCCTGGCTGCGCACCTTCCACTCAGAGCTGTAGTCGACGTCGAAGCCGAACGCGTTGCTGTGGTAGGTGCTGGCCTCAGGCAAGGGAGCGATGACCTGCGGGCCGCAGTTCGCAGTGCAGACCGAGTGACTCCCGATTGTCCTCGCCAGTGCGAACGCGGTGATCGCAACCACCGCAACAGCGAGGATGGCGATCACTCCGACGATGACCATGACCTGTGGGACCTTGACCTTTCCCGCGGCCGGAAATGCTCCGGGCTGTGCGAGGCGATACCCGTACGCGGCGGGAGGCGCTGGGGGAGGGGCGGCCACAGCAGTCGCAACGGCAGGCACGCCGACAATGGCCAGCTGGGGCGCTCCACATCGCCCGCAAAAAGCCGCGCCGGGAAGCAGAGGTGCGCCGCACCGGCCGCAGTACTGGACCTGGGCAGCCATCAGACGCCTGTCACCTGCGGTCGTGAGTGCTTCGACGAGGCAGACCGGTTGACGCCGCAGGCTGGGCAGAACAGCATCGTCGGAACGACGCGATGGCATTCGGGGCATGGCGTGTCAGGTCCGATCTCATGCAGCGCGCCTTCTGCCAGCAGGGCTCGGTGAATCACCAGCCGGAGATACAGAAGCAGGCCGACCGTCGCCAGGGCGGTGACGACCACCTGAGCGACCAGATCGGGAATGACAAAGGAGAGGATGCCGACGATCATCTGGGCGCCAAGCGCCACCATCAGCGTCGTGAGGATGCTCGCGTACCAGGCTCCTCGCGCGCGTCGAAGGTCGTAACGATGCAGCCAAAGGGCCGCGGTGATGAGGCCTGTGGTGCTCGCGTTGATCAGAGAGATAAGGATCCCTGCCTGCAGCAGCCGCAAGGCCCAGTCCATCGGCGATCCCGTTCCCACCAGAGGGCCCGCGATGAGCGGCCACAATGCAGTGAGCGTGCTGGCGAGTGTGAAACCCAGGGCCGACGCCGCGCCGAACGTGAGCCCGTCCAGCGGCTCACGCAGCTTGCTTCTGAACTGATAGAGGAAGAGCGGGCCGGCCAGCATGAGCACCTGCGCGCCGATCGGCACGACCACGCCGGCGAGAAGGAATGCGGTGCTGTTGTCGCCGTTGAGTGCCAGTTGCGCAGCGGCGGCTCCGAGCGTCGCTGTGAAGGCATAACCCAGTATCGCCCCGGCCACCACCGTCACCCCGATCACAAGCCATGGCTCGCTCTCGTACACCTCAACCTCGTAGAGGTACAACAGGTACAGGGCGGGCAGAAGGAAGACGGCGACCGCTGTCGCCGGCGCAAACAGGTGAAGGGACGCGAGCAGTACTACCAGGGCGCTCCCGACAACCAGCGACCAGCGGAAGGCGCCTCCTCGCCGATGGGTCAGATGGGGAAACAGGGTGGTCACCACTGACAGATGGACGACCGACTCGGAAGGCACGGCGGCAAAAGCGTGGCGGCGTGTAGCGCTTGCCGTGGTGAGGTGCGCGCCGCAGTGGCCGCAGAAATCGCCCTCGGGCACCGTCATGGCGCAGTGAGGGCAGAGGACAAGGGGCGGCCGGTTGGTCACGCGCCGCCTCCTTTTATGTAGAGGACCCAGGCCTTGTCAATCGCGGCCGCATCCATGCTTCCCAGGCCGGTGGCGAAATCCCAACCCGGTCCGGCGTCGTCAGCGAGGTTGTTGCCCGAGGTGACGTCGTGAAACGGCGGCGCCGGCAGCTTTGATGAGTTCTGGCCCATCCAGTACAGCGCCGGGTTCGCAAAACCCGCTTCCCGAAGGCCTTTCTTCTTCAGGTCCTGGTTGATCAACGCCAGCGTGCCGGCCCATAAGGGAGCGGCGGCCGACGTGCCGCCGCCCTGTCCGGACTGACCCTGGAAGATGAAGCTGAAACCGGATGCCGGGTCGGCATCGCCGGCCACGTCGGGTACCTGTCGCATTCCGTGGCCGGCGGACCGGGCGACACCGCTCTGATAGGACGGAAGTGAGTAGTAACGGCTGGCGCCGCCTCCGGTCCCCGATCCTTCGATCGGCCCGTTCCACGCCATCTCTTTGAAGTACTTGCCGTCGACCGCCTGAAAGGCCGTGGTGCCGCCGACCGCTGTGATGTTTGGCAGTGCCGAGGGGAAGTCGACGCTGAGGGTCGTGCCATCGCCGCAGCCGTAGGCGCCGAGGTCGCCACTTGCCACGAAGTGGGACATACCCTGCGCCACGGCACGGTCCTCGATGGTCGCAACCAGGTTGCGATGGCCGCTCGGGACTCCCGCCTCGCACTGCCCGATGCTGTCGGAGATGATCGAGCCGAGGCGGTCGGTGACCATCTGGTCGAAGGCCCTGTCCGCGAGCGCGAGCTGCGGTCCGGCGAGGTAGATCACGAGCTTGGCGTTGGGAGCTATCTCGTGAATGATCTCGAGGTCCATCACCGTTTCACCCGCTGGAGCTTCTGGCGTCCCCCAGTCCGGATCGCGTTTGATGGTCAGCAGAGGCTCGAACGGGGGCAACCCAAATTTCTTGGCGAACTTGTCGAGGTCGTTGAGATTCGGGAGATTGTCGATCTCCGGCAGGACGATCGTCTGGCCGGATCCATCGAGCCCTTGGTTTCGCAGAGGAGACATGTTGTAGAAGGCCAACACGTCAGTTGGCGTCAGGCCGCCCGGCCGAACGGCATGACTGAACGCCTTCGTGTAGTTGTCGAGCCCTGTGACGCTGCTGACTATCCCAGCCAGCTGCGCCGGAATTCGCGGTTGGTCTAGAGATGCGTAAAAGGTGGTCCCGTTGGCAAGTCGATAGTTGTTGATCGCGACATGAAGGAGGGAGGCAGCCGCCGGCGCAGGCCCGTCGACGGCGATCAGGCCTGAGCTTGGCGACCAGGTGACATGAAAGCCTCGGCCCCTGAGCAAAGCGACGGCAGCCTGCGCCAGCACCGGATTGGGACCGAATTCACTCTCATAATCGGCTGGGCCGACGGTCTGCCCCGCCGAGAGCAACGCCGCGAGCCGCTCAGGGTCTCGGCCTTTTAGACCCAGGTTCAGATAGACCTGGGTGGCGGCGTCCGCGGGGCCGAGCGAAACAGCCTGGCGGATAGCATCCGGCAGGGGCGTGGGCCGCGGTGCAGGATTCGCCGAAAGTGCCGGCTTGACCGGCAGCCCCGCTTGCGGCGAACTTCCCGGCGAGGCAGGACCGCAAGCAACGGCGGCCACGACCCAGGTGACGGCAACAGCTAGCAGGGATCGCGTCTTCACTGCAATCTAGCTTCCCAGACCTCGGTCTCAAATGCCAACTCGAAACCAAGCTTGCGGTAAACGTCGACCGCACCGGTGGCATTCTGCCCATCCACGTAGAGAGACGCGTGGCGAGCGCCCGCCGTGTGCAGACGCAGCAGTACTTCGGCGACCAGCCAGGACGCCAGGCCTCGGCGCCGATGCCCGGGCAGGGTGCCGACCGAGCTGATGACCCCGACGGGCTGAGGCCTGGAATCCGCTTTGTAGAGCTCGACCTGGGCAAGGGTCAGGGCGGCTGGAGCTCCACCTCGAGAGACCGCCATGAGGCTGAGCTCGGAGGGCCGCCCGGCCATGAGCTCGTCCTGGTCGCGCGGTGTGAAACGCCAGTGGTCGGCGAACGACAGGTTGTGAGCCGCCGCCCAGCTGTCCGGCCGCGCAGATTTGGCGTCGTGCAGCTCGTATCCGGCCACCGCGGCTGGTACGTGCGGCTGCGCGTCGAGGCTGCGATCCATCCGCCACCACGGCCGGACGAGCTCGAGCCCCAATCGATCGAGCCCGTCGCTGTGACCGCGGCCTCGCCAGACCATCCCGGTGTTTGCGCCCGCCGCTTTTGAAAGAGCGAGCCCCCACCTGGTGAGATCGCCGAGCAGCTCTGTGCGGTCTTTGGCCGCCGAGGCCTCGACGATGGCGATGGTGCCGACCGGCGCTGCTCGGCTGGAGACCAGCACGGCTCCCTCGATCTGTCCGCCGGGCCCCTCCGCGACCCTGGAGCTGGTTTCCCAATCGAAGCCGGCCAGCATTGTGTGCATTCGATCGTCGCTGGGCATGCAGTCGCGCCTGCCCACACGCACATCCTCCGCCCAAAGGTCCAGGACGCCCGCCATGTCCTCAGCGCGGCCTGGCCTCATGCGATGGCTCTGGCGACGACCTCGTGCACCTCGGGCAGCGCGCGACGGATCTGCTGTTCGAGCTCGGACTCGACCTGGTGCGCGTGCTCCAGGCTGACGGCGCCGTCAAGCTCCGCCACCACATGGGCGTAGATGCGGCTGTGCCTGTCGCTCAGCTCCACGTCGACGCATCGACGCACCTCGGGGTGCGACTCGACCACCTCTCGCATCTTGGTCGCCAGCTGGGTTCGGCGGCTGGTGACGTCCTCACCGCGCACGACGTGAGGCTCCATCGGCTCGAGATGGATGTCGATGCGACTGGCATCCGATAACTCGGTGCGCAAGGTGTGTTCGAGGTCGGCGCTGGCCTGCGAGGCCGCGGCAAGAGTCATATCTCCAGGCAGCTTTGCATGCATGGTCAGGTGCAGCGACCCGTCGTTCTCGCGCTCAACTGTCACGTTGTGCAGATCGCGGACGCCGCCGTTGCGAGCCGCGGCCGCGTGAACCCGCTCGACCAGATCGCTCGACCGGGTCTGGCCTTCGACGGCAACGGTGAGGTCCAGTGACGGCAGCGCTGCCTTCGCCACTCGCTTTACCTCATCGACGAGCGCTCCGGCCGCTTCGAGGGACAGCATCCGGGCGGTCGCGATGCCGGCGTCTCCGATCAGGTTGGGCCCGGACCGCCGCACCCGCACCGACCGCACCTCTCGCACCCCTTCGACGCCCTGGATCGCAGCGCGCAGCTGCCTCGCCGCGCCGGCGGGGGCGCGGTCCATGAGAATGTCGCCGGACCTCCAGACCACCTGACCGGCGGCGCGCGCGATCAACCCCGCCACCAGCAGGGCGGCCATCGAGTCGGCCCAGAGGAACCCCACTCTCACCCCGAGCAGCCCGGCCAGCACCGCGAGGATGGCGAACACGTCTGCCAGCCGGTCGGTGGCGTCCGCTCGAAGCGCCTCGCTTTCGGCGATACGTGCCACCCTGCGCAGCACCACTGCACGTCCAGATTCGATTGCCAGCGTGGCGAGCAAAAGGGCGAAAGCGTAGCCCGCCGGGTTGACGGCGTGTCCACCTGTGGTCAGGCGCCGCAGCGCCTCGAATGCGAT
Organism: Candidatus Dormibacteraceae bacterium; assembly: GCA_041497375.1. GTDB lineage: Bacteria > Chloroflexota > Dormibacteria > Dormibacterales > Dormibacteraceae > Palsa-872. Next base: position 5,693 of record JBGQGI010000007.1, read on the forward strand.
ACCGGCGGCGGTGACCATCAAAAGCATGCCCGTGCCGAATGCAGCAAGGTTTTCCGCCCGGCCGTGTCCGTAGGGATGCTCGGTGTCGGCAGGCTTCCGCGCGGCGCTCACGGCGACGAGTGCGAAGGTGCTGCCAATCAAATCCATGACGGAGTGCGCCGCCTCGCTGAGAATACCCAGGCTTCCCGTGAGCAGGCCCACAACCACCTTGCCCAGCACGATGGCGACACCGATGAACACCGAGGCCAGCGCAACCAGCACCGGCCTGCGGCCAAGGGCTTTCATTGAGCGAACTCTACGGTGGCTTTGCGGTCGCTACTTGAGCATCGCGGCGGTGGTCACCAGCTGGCTCTCCGTCCCCAGCGCGATGACCAGATCGCCCTCTTCGAGGCGTAGATCACCGGCGGGATTCGCGTGCAGCGTTCCGTCGCGGCGGCGTAACGCCAGCACCTTCGCTCCTGTCGGGTCGAGCAGGCCTGCCTCCGCGAGCGTCCGGCCGAGCGCGGTGGTGTTTGGGCCGACCAGGATCTCCTCGACGCCGATCTCGGATCCACCGTGGTGCAAAGTGTCGAGGACGTCAACGAGAGCCGGATGCACCGCCAGCTCGGCCATCCGGTGTCCTGCCATTCGGTACGGCGAGATGACGCGGTTGGCACCAGCCAGCTCCAGACGCCTCGTCGAGTCAGGCCGCCCGCCGCGCGAGATGATGAACAGCCCAGGGTTCAACGCTCTCGCTGAGAGAGTGATGTAGACAGAGCGTTCGTCCGAGTCCACAGCCGAGATCAATCCGCGGGCTCGCTCGATGCCCGCCTGCTTGAGGATGTCCTCGCTTGCGGCATCGCCTTCGATATGAAGGCGATTCTCGTTGTGGAGTCGTTCGAGCGCCTCGGGATTCTGCTCGATCACCGCGTAGGGGACCTTGTGGTCGTCGAACTCGATTGCTATCTGCGTGCCGATACGGCCGTAGCCGCAGATGATGAAGTGGTCGCGCAGGTGGTTGAGCTGGCGCTCCAACTGACGCTGTCTCCTGTAGGTGCCGAAGTTGTTCTCGGTGAGTGCTTCCGCGAAAACGCCAAAGCCGAACAGCATCGTACCCACACCGACCACGATGAGGGCGGACGTGAAGATCCGGCCGGCTGGAGACTGCGGATGGACCTCGGTGTAGCCGACCGTGCTGATGGTGATGATCGTCATATAGAAGGAATCGAGGAAGTTCCACCGGTCGATGAGTGCATAGCCGGTGATACCGATGGCGATGACGCCCGCCAGGAGCACGCCCGGCAGGCGAAACCGCAAGAGCGGGTTGGGGATGTGCGATGTGCTCACCGCTTCTCTCGGCGCCGCTTCTCCATCTTCTCAACCGCTTCCCAGTGGGCCGGGTCCGCCCACATGCGCGCGAAGGCCTCCACCGTCGTATCGGCCAGCTCGGGGTTTCGGTGGGGCCGAACAGCGTTGACCGAGCTCTTGATGCCGGCCACCGCGGCGGGCGGCGCTGCCGCGATGGCGGCTGCAACATCATGCAGGCTGCCTTCGAACATCGCTCGTGGCACCACGGTCTCCACCAGGCCGAGCTGCAGGGCCTCAGCCGCGGCGACCGGCTGCCCGCCCAGCAGGATGCTGAGAGCCCTGGCGCGGCCGACAAGGGACGCGAGCCGCTCCGACGCGCCCCACGCGGGCATGAGCCCGAGGGTGATATGAGGAAATCCGATGCGCGCGTGCTCCGCTGCAGTGCGGAAGTCGCACGCGATGGCGAGCTCGGCGCCACCTCCCAGTGCATCGCCATTGAGGCCGGCGATGACCGGGATCGCGAGCTGAGGTATGCGGTCGAGGGTCGCGCGCATCCTGTGCGCCATCGCGGCCGCCTCCGACTCGGACCTCATCCCCTCGAGCTCCTTGATGTCACCCCCGGCACAGAACGCCTTGTCGCCGGCACCGCGAATGACCAGAACTCGTGCGCGCAGAAGCCTCACCGTCTCGAGGGCCTGATCGAGCTCGTCCATCGTTTGCAGCGCGAGAGCGTTGCGAGCACCCGGCCGGTCGATCACCAACGTTGCCACGCCACCGACGACCTCGAGCTTGAGGTCCTGCATTCGCGACTCCTTGTTAGTGCTAGCCGCCTCCGCCGGGACCTTCGAGGCCTGGCTTGGTCATCTTGGCAAGGTCCAGGACCTTGTTGAGGGTCGCCTCCGGGACGCCCTTCGTCCGCGCCAGCTGGCGGATCGAGCGGCCCGTGCGAATCGACTCCTTGGCGATCTTGGCCGCCTCGTCGTACCCGATGATCGGATTCAACGCGGTGGCCAGCATCGGGCTGCGCTCGACCAGCTCGGGTCCTCTGTCGGTCGCCTGCAGGCCATCGATGCAGCGTTCGGTCAGGTTTCGGGCCGACGCCGCGAGGAGCGTGATCGACTCGAGAGAGGTCACGCCTGCGACGGGCATCATCACGTTCAGCTCGAACAGGCTGCCCGACTGCCCACAGAGGGCGACGGTGACGTCGTTGCCGAACACTCGCGCCACGACCATCGTCAGTGACTCGATGATCACCGGGTTGACCTTGCCGGGCATGATGCTCGAGCCCGGCTGGGTTTCGGGCAGTCGCAGCTCGCCGAGCCCGGCGATGGGCCCGGAGCCCATGAGCCTGATGTCGGTCCCGATCTTCCACAGGCTGGTGGCGATGGTGCGAAGGGCGCCGTGCGCCGCGACGAGGACGTCAAGCGTCGCCTGTGCGTGGAAGTGGTTGCGCGTTTCGTGGATATCGATGCGCGTGGCTTTGGCCAGGCGCGCGCAGGTCATGCGGGCGTATTGCGGGTGCGAGTTGAGTCCGGTCCCGACGGCAGTGCCACCGAGGGGCACCTTTGCAAGCTCGTCGATCGCAGCCTGCGCGCGGCGGATCGACTCCTCCACCTGGCCGGCGTACCCCTTGAACTCCTGACCGAGGCGGATCGGGGTGGCGTCCTGGAGATGAGTCCTTCCTGTCTTCACCACGGGCCAGAACTCTTTGCTCTTGGCCTCGAGAGCCCGCTCGAGCAGGCCGAGCGCAGGAATAAGCTCATCGGCGATCGCGACCGCGCAGGAGATCTGGATCGCTGTCGGAATCACATCGTTCGATGACTGGCAGAGGTTGACGTGGTCGTTGGGGTGTATGGCTTTGGACCCACGTTCGGCGCCGAGTATCTCGATGGCGCGGTTGGCGATCACCTCGTTGGCGTTGGTGTTGGTCGACGTCCCCGAGCCCGTCTGGTAGATGTCGATTGGGAACTGGTGGTCCAGATTGCCGTCGATGACCTCCTGCGCCGCCGCCGTTATCGCGCGCGCGCGCCTTCTCGACAGTAAGCCGAGCTCTCGGTTGGTCTGGGCCGCGGCCTTCTTGATCAGCCCCAGCGCGCGGATGAACCGGCGGGGGAACGGCTGGCCTGAGACCGGGAAATTCAGGACGGCGCGCTGGGTCGAGGCGCCGTAGTAGGCGTCCGCTGGGACCTCGACCTCGCCCATCGAGTCGCGCTCAATTCTCAACTTGGTCGCCGCCGCGGGCGCCTTGGCCGCCGCCGCGGGCACACTAGACCTTGCCGATCGCTTCTCTGGCACTCACGGAGATTCTAGAGTGGCGGTGCGATGCGATTGGCGGCGGTCGATGTCGGCAGCAACACAGTCCATGCGCTTGTGGCCGACGTGGTTCGCGGGCGGCTGGTCGAGGTCGCCCACTACATCGAGATGCCTGAGCTCGGGGCGCAGGTCGCGCGGACCGGCGCCATCGGACCGCGCGCCAAGACGGCGATACGCGCCCTGCGGTCAGTCGTCGCCAAGGCTCGGACGCACAACTACGAGGTGCTGATAGCTGGCGCCACCCAGGCCGTCCGCCAAGCATCGGATCGGGAGGCCTTCGCCCGCGAGGCGGGCAGCGCCATCGGCACGCCGCTGCGCATCGTCGGCGCCCACCGGGAGGCGGAGCTGAGCTTCCAGGGGGTTGCCGCCAACCACGCAGGCAGGCGAGAGTGGCTGATGGTCGATCTTGGGGGCGCCTCGACGGAGATCGCCGTCGGCAACGCTCGCAAGATGGTGCGCTCAGCCACGTTGCCCATCGGGTCCGGTGTTCTCGCCAGTACGCACCTTTCGGACCCTCCCAAGCCCGAGGAGCGCGCGCGCATGCGCAGGGCCGCCCTCCGTGAGCTGGCCCAAGCGCCCGACGCCGAGGTCGAGCGTTTGGTGGCCACCGGCGGGACCGCGTCAAACCTGCCCCAGGTGCTGGCGAAGCGAAATCCGCCGGCCGTCCTCACCACCGCCGACCTTCTCACCTGCGAGAGCCGCCTCGATTCGGGGAGGGCAGCCGAAGTCGCGGTCAAGGTCGGATTGCCTCCCAACCGCGTCAAAGCCATGCGGGCAGGGGTCGAGGTTCTCCTGCTACTGCTGGACTGGTACGGTCTGGCGGTCCTCCACGTCACCCACCAGGGCCTGCGCCACGGGATGCTCATGGCCTTCCTGGAGCGCGGGGAGGAGTGGTGGAGGCCGGGTTCGGCCGGGCGTGATCCTGGGTAAATTGAACTCATGACCGTGAGAGATCGCAGCGCGATTTTGAAGTGGGCGCTTGTGCTCACCTGCGTGGTCCTGGCCGTCGAGCTGGCGGGCGGTCTGCTCTCGCACTCGTTGGCCCTCCTGTCTGACGCGGGCCACGTGCTCACCGACGTCTTCGCCCTCGGCCTTGCCTGGTTCGCCGTGGCCCAGGCCAATCGACCGGCCGACCAGAGGCGAAGCTACGGATACCACCGCGTGAGCATTCTGGCGGCGCTTTTGAACTCGATCGTCTTGATTGGGATAGTGATCGCCATCGGCTTCGAAGCGCTGCGCCGCCTCGCCAATCCTGAACCGGTCCAGGGCGGCATCGTCGTGGTCGCCGCGTTGGTCGGCATCGCCATCAACGCATACGTCGCTTTCGGCCTGCGCGGTGACACCCACAACTTGAACGTGCGGGCAGCGCTGATACACGTGATCGGTGACATCGGAGCATCGGTGGGAGTCGCGCTGGCGGGCCTGGTGATTCTTCTCACGGGATGGCTCCCCATCGACCCTCTCCTGTCAATCGCCATCGCGGTTCTGATTGCGCTTGGCGCCTGGCGGATCGTGCGCGAGACAGTGAACCTGCTGATGGAGGGCACCCCACGCGAGATCGATCTCGGCGCCGTGACCGCTGAGATAACCGGCACCGGACTGATCACCGGCATGCACGACCTCCACGTATGGGCACTCTCATCGGACGAGATGGCGCTCAGCGTTCACGTGGTGGTCGACGATTGCCCGCTCGGAGAGGCTGAGCATGTCGTGCGAGACCTGGAGAGAAGGCTTTGCGATCGATTTTCCATCGGTCACACGACGATTCAGGTCGAGAGCTGCCACCCATGTGGGCAGATAAATCACGGCGCCGGAGAGCACAACCACCCACACGATCAAGTGCGCGTGATCAGCTCAGCAGCGCGTCCTCCCGCTGAAGGATTCGTCGCGCCACCGCGATAGCTGACGCATACGTCGAATCCATCCCGCGATAGCTGAGTCCGCGCGCCCCGAGCGTGCGCGCCTGTGTGTAAGGCGTGTCTGAGGCGTAATGCACGATGCCCAGGTCAAATGTGATTCGGGCCATGTTGACGCTCTCGCCAAGCGGATACCGGTCCGGCTGGGCGATCTCGTAGCAGGCGTCGAGGTAGGGCCCGGCTTCCATCTCCACCACCGTGTAGCGCCCCTGGTAGTAGAAGTCGAGATAGTCGCGGTTCTGGAGGAAGGTGCCGCGCACGGCGACAGCACGCTGGTTGTCGAGGGCCGAGCCATAGACGAGGTTCGGCTGCACGTCGCCCGCGGCGAAGCAGTTGTCCAGCCAGTAGGTGTTGCCGGAATGCTCGTTGTGCACCACGTTGGGGATCATCACGTCGCCCACGGCGGCGTTGAGGGTGGCCGCCTTGCCGAGCACGTAGACGCCGGCGATCCATGCGGCCTGCTCGGCGACCTGGCGGAGTATGTGATACGCGGCCATCCCGAGCGGGTAGTCGACGTTGAGGATGCACGCGTCCGAAGCGCGGAGCTTCTGCTCATCCACCCGGCCGACCCGCGGGTCGATCGACGACGGGTCCAGCTGCGACAGCTTGAAGACCTGTGCCGCCGAGTCGACACCGGTCCCCCTGGCCGGGACGTGCCGAATGCCGTTGGCCGTTTCCATCTCCGCGCGCCGCTGCCGCTGGCGCTCTCGGTCGGGGTGCGTGTCAAAGAGGTGGCGGGCGCTGTAGTACAGCCAGTTTTCGGGCGAGGCGCGGCTGTCGCCCGCCTCGAGTTTTCGCCTCTCCTCGTCGAGCTCAGGATGGTTCCGTCGAACCCAGTCGCGGATCTCGGTGTCGAACTGCCGCGCGACGCTGGTCAGCACATTGATTAGGCTGTGGGCGTTGGACGACACAAAGTAGACGGGCGCTTCGCGCACACCGAGCTCGTCCATCGCGGCGGCGATCGGCAGCCACCACCGGCTGGCGTTGCGTGCATAACCCATGTGGCTGCCGCCGACGAGACGCATCACGATCTTGCACTCCTCGCGCTTGATCAGCGCCAGCGTCTCATCGAAGCTGTCACCCCATGCGTCGTGCAACCGGCGCCAGTCGTCCTCGCTGGCGCCTGCCGCGCTTCGGGCACGCTCCTCGTCGAGCTCGACCTCCAGCAGCGCGGTATGCAGCTTGTTCCATTCGATCTGGTAGGCGACGAGCGTCGGCACGAGGTCGTCGATGTCGGAGTTGGAGGCGATCAACACGGCGAGCGTCGTGCCGTCCTGGTACCAGCGGCGGCGCCGGGCGGGCGCTTTCACGGCCTTCCAGCTGAGGATGTCAGCCCCGAGCACCGCCCTGAAGCCCTGCGGGCTCTGGCCCATCACCACGTGGCGACAGCGGCTGATGGCGTCAGGGAGGCGCCGGACTGCGTAGAGCAGAGCCCCCATGTCCGACTGCGGCTCGCCCGCAAGCGGGTGGAGGACGGAGCCCATGCCGAGGTGGGCTTGCACCAGGGACTCGATCTTGATGTTGCCCGAGCTCTGCAGCATCGTCGTGTACGTGCGTACATACAGCTCGACCGCGTGCCTGCCGGCCCACCCGACTTTGGGAGGCGATTCCATCTGCCGAATTATGAGAGGGAACCCCCGGTGGTTCCCCTCATCGAGTGTCCGGTATTGGCAAACGAGACCGTTTACAAAACGTTGACGCGAGTCTGTGGACCCGTTGGCGCTTGTGGCCGTTAATGAATCAATGAACAACAGACTCGCGAACCTGAGCTCCCTACGAATCCTCGGCCTGGCGGCTGGCGCGGCGGCGGTCTCCGGCGCAGTCGTTCTGGTCACCGCTTCGGCCGCGGGCTATACCGTGCCGTGGGTGTCCGCCTCCAACGCACCTCACGCGAGCACAGCCTCGGTGAATCAGCCGGCCGGCCAGCCGTCACCGTTGTGCACCGACTTCTTGACGCACTTCTCGAGCGATCTCAACACGAGCCCTGCTGCCCTCAATGCCGCATTTCAGAAGGCGATCGGTGAAACGCTCGCCGATGAGGTCAAGAGCGGAAAGCTGACCCAGGCCCGCGCCGATGCGATCAAGCAGCGGCTGGCCGGCAAGGCGCCGTGCGCGATCGCGTCCGGGCTGCGGCCGCAGAAAGGCCTGGGCGCATTCAGGCCCGCGCTGCTGAGCGCGGAGGCTTCAGCTCTCGGCATCAGCGACCCGACGCTCAAGGCGGACCTGGGCAGGGGAATGACCCTGTCGCAGATCGCGGCTGCGCAGCACGTGACGGAAGCCCAGTTTCGCGATCGATTGATCGCCAAGCTGAAGCCCGTCCTGGACGCCGCTGTCACCAACAAGCAGCTGTCTCCGGCGCGGGAGCAGGCGATCATCAACCGGCTGCAGACAGGACCGATACCGCTCTGGGACAAACCGATCCACAAGCTGGGCGCGACACCGGCAACGGCCGTCCCGAGCGCTTGACGCCCCGCTGATTCAGTAACATCGCGCAGACGGCGCGATGAGGCTCGCTCCTTGAAACGCCTGGGCTGACGGCCCGGCTGATGGCCTCTACCAACGAAACACCACTCGCTGGCAGAGGAGGACGAGCGATGAACATTTACTCGGTCGCAGCCATCTGGATGGCGCTGGCCCTCGGCGCCTCGCTGATCAGCATCCGCGCAGGGATCGCCGTCGCGCTGGCTGAGATATTGGTAGGCGCAGCCGCCGGCAACATCCCGGGCGTGTCGGGCCTCGTGCAGCAGACAGCATTTACAACATTCCTTGCCAGCCTTGGCTCGGTGACGCTGACGTTTCTGGCCGGCGCCGAGATCGACCCGGTGTCTCTGCGCCGCCACTGGAAGGCGAGTCTTTCGATCGGGATCGCCTCCTTCACGCTCCCGTTTCTAGCTGCCATGGCGGTCTGCTATTTCGTGCTGGGCTGGGACCCGCACGCCTCGGAGATCGGTGGCATTGCTTTGAGCACGACCTCAGTTGCGGTGGTCTATGCCGTGATGGTCGAAACGGGCCTCAACCGCGACGACCTGGGCAAGCTGATCCTTGCCGCCTGTTTCATCACGGACCTCGGCACGGTGCTGGCGCTTGGCGCGCTTTTCGCTGGGGTAAGTCTTCTTCTCGTCGCGTTTATCGCGGCGACCGCGATCGCACTGGTCGGCGTCTCGCCGGCTTTGCGGTGGATCATGCGGAGCTTCGGACACCGCGTGAGCGAACCCGAGCTCAAGTTCTTGCTCCTGGTGCTGCTCGCGCTTGGCGGCCTTGCCACCGCGGCAGGGAGCGAGGCGGTGCTGCCGGCGTACCTCGTTGGCCTGGTCACGGCGGGAGCCTTCCAGGGCGATCGAGTCCTGATGGACCGGATGAGATCGGCCGCCTTTGCGTTGCTCACACCGTTCTTCTTCCTTCGCGCCGGGCTTCTGATCTCAGTCCCTGCGCTGGTGGGTGGCGCAGGTGTGATCGGAGTCCTGTTCGTGACCAAGATCGCGGCCAAGCTGATCGGCGTCTGGCCGGTTGCTGCGGCATTCGGGGTGGGGCGGCGCGACCGGAACTACATAACGCTGTTGATGGCGACGGGTCTGACATTTGGCTCGATCTCCGCTCTATATGGGCTCAACCACGGGCTGGTCACCCGCGACCAGTACTCACAGCTCCTCACGGTTGTGATCCTGTCCGCTGTGGTTCCCACATTGATTGCTCAGCGCCTGTTCCAACCACGGCAGGTTGATGCGGAGGAAGAGGAGGCTCTCGGCGCCGAGGACGCGTCGATCGTCCACCGACCTGGAGCGCGCTAGCCCCTAGGTCATTCCTCGGGCGGGGCGCCGAGGCGCTTCATCAGCTCTTCGAGGAGCTCGCGCGTTTCCGGGTCGGACATGAGCTTTTGCTGCATGTCTTCCGCGGACCGCCGGATCTCGGGGTCGCTCAGGAGTCGCTCGGTCATCCCCTGGAACCGCGCCGCCATGTCCTTCATCGCTGCTTCCTGGGCCACCTGGATGAGGATGGGCTGGCTGGCGGCGGCCACGACCGCCTCGGCCTGGGCGCGGACCATCTCGATTCCCTTGCAGCCAAGGCACTCGCCCTTGAGCCCGCAGTGGCAAACCTGGGGGCGCAGGCGGTCGAGAGCGAGGTGAAGCTCCGACATGTCGGTGGGCCCGGCCATATACCTCACATTACGCGGTCCGAAATACGCGCGCGAAGCGCCCGTCGATGAGAGGAAACTCGTTCCCTCGTATACGTTTACGCGGGCTTCTTCCGACCTTCGTACATGGAGTCGATCTCGTCGGCGTACTTCTGGGCGACGACCTTCCTTTTGATCTTGAGGGTCGACGTGACCTCCCCGGCCTCCTCGGTGAAGGCGCGAGGCAGCAGCGTGAAGTACTTGATCGCCTCCCACGAGCCGACTCTCTTGTTGACAGCATCCACGGCTTGCTTGATCAACCCGATGACACGAGGGTCTTTGACAAGGTCTTCGGGCGGGCCGGGGACCCGTTTGTTGACCGCGGCCCAGTCGGGGACGATGAGAGCCGTCACGTAAGGCCTGCTCTCGCCAATGATCACCGCCTGCTCGACCAGATCG
>JBGQGI010000008.1:0-15655 GCA_041497375.1 Candidatus Dormibacteraceae bacterium
AGCATCGGCGCCCTTCTCGCGCTCGGGCTGTCAAGTGGAATCGCGCTCGCAAGCGATCCTGTTGACAGCAACAGCGCTCTTGCGAGCAACGGCGGAGGTTGCTATGCGCCTCCAATCGTGCAGTCGAGCCCGTTCGACCAGCTGCCCGCCGTCAACCCGGAGTGGGCGCCGGTCCTCAACGGCGGCACGCCCATCTCGGCCCCAATCCTTGTCCACGGCACAGCGGTCGACTCGCACGTCTCGCAAGAAGACTTTCCGGCCGGGCATGTCCGCTTTGACCAGAACACAGACATCGCGCTCGACGCGGGCGACGCGAACTTCCTCGCGACTGGCAATCTCGCCGGGGGTGGAAGTCCAGTGCTAGAGCTCGAGTGGGAGACCGGCAGCTACCCGGCGTGGGCGTGGGCCGGCGAAGGCGACCGGATCGTCGCTCTCGGCCGCTGGATCTTCGACTGCGGTCATCCCGACCCCATCCCAGGCCACAAGCTTGGAACGAGCATTCCCTGCCTGACCGACGCTGATCAGCCCGCCGGAGTTCCATGTATCGGCGCGGTCTTCAACTACCGCAGCGAGATGCACCCGCCGCAGGCGGTGGCTGTGATCCGTTCCGGCAAGGCAGCGAAGCTTGATGCGGGCGGACGCGCCGTTCCGGTCACGCGGGCGGACGTTTACGTGAGCCCAGACGGAGGCGGGGCTGGTGACGCATGCGTCGTCACCCACAAGACAACACTGAACGCGATCCTGGGCGCGCCATGCTTCCCCCTGTCGGCGCCGCTGGCACTCATTCCAGTCGGCGGCACGGCTCCGCTCAACTCCAGTGATTTCAGCTTCGACGTTCCGCTGCCTGCGGTCGCCGGCGGTAGAGACCCGGTGCTGCGTGTGATGCAACATGGGACCACGGCGGTGCCGGCCAACCTTGAGGTGACGCCGCAGCTCGACGGTCCCAATCCCCAATACCACGTGACGGTGCGGATGACGCAACCCGTGAGCGGACACCTTCCCACCGGCTTTGCGGCGACCATGCTCGCCGGCTGGCGACAGGCACCCGCCTCACCCGTCGTCCACATCCGCGTGACGCTGGACGGCGTAACCGTTAACAACGCACTGAAGTCTCCACTGCCCGGGCTTTCGATTCCGGCAGGCTGGAAGATGCAGTCGAACGTCAACGGCCAGTGGCAGGAGATCGGCGGTTTGGGCCAGGTCAACGGGTCGTCGACGGGCCAGTTCATCGCTGCTCCGGCCGTATTCGATCAGTTCGTGCCGCGGTCAGGCGGGGTCATGCTGCACGTCGACGCGGCCAGCACGAATTGCGTTGACACGCTTTTTGGTCAGTCGCTGCTGACGGATCTGATCCATTTCGGCTTCAATCCGGCGGACCAGTCGACGCTGCCCCCGGCGCTGCAGCTGGGGTTGGAATGCCTCAGCGCGACCGAGCGCAATGCCGGATCGGTTGAGGTAAGCTTCGGCGCTCCGAAGTTCGGGGTGAGCGATACGACCTACGAGGTGGCGAGCAGCAATGGCGCTTATACGCTTCGATTCCGCATCGAACGTGTGGACGACTAGGCCTATCAGCCACGGCTGATCTGAGCGCGTGAACTCGGAGGCGCGCAACGAAGCGAGCCAACCAGCCGTTTCCTCGAAACTGTTGGAGGATGCCTGACTACCACCACGACCTGCTGTTCGGCATCTCTGTGCCCCCGAACGCACGCGACCATCGCGCGCTGCTGGCCCTTGCCGAGCTCGCTGACGATGTGGGTCTCGACATCGTCGGCTTCCAGGACCACCCGTACCAGGCGAGGTTTCTCGACGCCTGGACTCTCCTTTCTTATGTGGCGGGTAGAACCCAACACATCCGCCTGTTCCCCAACGTCGCCAACATCCCGCTGCGACCACCCGCGGTCCTCGCCCGCAGCGCCGCCGCGCTCGACATCCTCAGCGGAGGCAGGGTGGAGCTCGGCCTCGGGGCCGGCGCCTTCATCGACGCCATCGTCTCGATGGGCGGACCGCGCCGCACGATGCCCGAGCTGGTCGATGCCCTCGAGGAGGCCATCACCGTCATCCGCGTATTGCTGAAACCGGGACCCCCGGTCAACTTCAGCGGCAAGCACTACTCGCTGGCCGGTGCCCAACCCGGACCCATACCACCGCATTCAATCGCCATCTGGCTCGGCGCATACAAAAAGCGAATGTTGCAGCTCACCGGGCGAGCCGCCGACGGCTGGATCCCTTCCCTCGGCTACGCCAGCCTCGATGACCTCGGCAGGATGAACGAAATCATCGACGCGGCAGCCGAAAGCGCGGACCGCAAGCCATCGGACATCCGGCGCGGGTTCAACGTGAGCGGATCCTTCGCCGCCAAAAGCACGGGATTCCTCCAGGGACCTTCTGCCGTGTGGGCCGAGCAGCTCACCGATCTCGCACTGACCGATGGAATCAGCGCGTTCAACCTCGGCATGTCGCCCAACTCCGACGTTGAAGTGAGGCGGTGGGCCGAGGAGGTCGCGCCGGCAGTTCGTGAGGCCGTCGCAAACCAGCGGCAGGACCGGCCCGCATCCTCAGCACGCATGCCGGCCGTGAGGGCCGACGGCGCCGGCGCAGCCGGCACGGCCGCTCCCGCCGCCCGCGAAGCACAGCGCCTGGTCGTCGAGGACGAACAGAAGCTGGCGATGGGGCGCGCCGGCCAGCAGACCTTGCTCGCCATTCACCAGCACCTGAGGCAGGAGCTTGCGAACCTACGTGAGGTGATCCAGGAAGTGCGCGGAGGCCGGACCACAGCCGCCGAGGCGCGCTCGTACCTCAATACGATGACTATGCGTCAGAACTACTGGACTCTCGGAGCTTTCTGCGCGGCCTATTGCCGGGTGGTGAGTGTTCACCACGCCATCGAGGATCAGAGCCTGTTTCCCGACCTCAAAGCAGCGGATCAGTCACTAGGGCCGATCCTCGAGCGCCTACAGCACGAGCACGAGGGCATAGCGAAGGTCCTTGGCGATATCGATGCTGCCCTGGTCGCGATGGTCGAAGACAACGAACGATTGGACGACACGCAGGCCGCCGTCGACCATCTCAGCGACGCTTTGCTCGCTCACCTCAAGTACGAAGAAGATCAGCTCCTGGAACCGATAGGGCGTCTCGCGATCCGAATCTAGCTCGGCGGGGCGCCGGACGCCATCCAACCAAGATTGAGACCCGGTCTGAGACCCTTTGGAACTGCTCTTGATACAAGAGCGGGTGCATGATCCCGCCATGAACCGCCTGGTCGTCTGGACAGTGACCGCGATGATCGCTGCGGCAGTTGCAGTTTTCGACCTGATCAGCGCCTGGCCCCTTCACCTCGGCGGTCTTACGCTGGTGGTCACTCTCGTCTTGTTTGGTATCGCCATCGCCGTGTACGGTGCGCTGCTCGCCGTCGGGGTTGGTGAGCGGCGCCGCATCATCGCCGCCGCGGCGAGCTCGGCCGAACTGGTCGGCCGCGCGGCAAGCAGCGTTCGTTTGAATGCTCTGGCCGCGATCGCGCTCAGCATTCTCTTGTTCGCAAACTGCTCAGCGTCGGTAACATCTGGCCCGACCAACAACGCCGGAGCGATGGACGATGTCTGGGGCTTCTTGAGGGGCAGCGCCGAAGTTTTTCTACCGATCGTTCTCGTCATCCTGCTCACGGCTGCCCTGGCCACGGCCGCGCAGGTGTACGTGACCCGCCATGACTGGCGCTCAGCTCATAAGTCCGCCCAAGGCGCTATGTGGTCGGTGGTGACGGTTGCGATCGTCGCGTTGGTGACGGTGCCGGTTGGTTTCATCTTCTTGGTCTCCCAGTGCTTTTTCGGCACAAGCCCCGGCGCGTGCGCGGCAGGGGCTGCCAGCTTCACCAACGTCTTCGTGGTCGGCACCTTTGCCCTGCTGCTGCCTTACGTTGCGCTGATGTTGCGCGCACTGGCATCGGCACCATCACCTGGACCGGACTCGGGCGAGACCGCTTGAACGGTCAGGATGCGGAGCTCGTTCAGGTTAGGCTCACGGCGATGGCAGAGGCGGATCGGCTCGCCGCCCGAGCGTTTCGGAGGGCGGAGTACGACTTCAGCCAGCTGATGGGTCTCCCCCAGGCGCTCATGAGCCGGCCCGACCGGCACGGCGTGAGGCTTCTGATCGCTCCAACGTTTGCGCTCCCGGACGCCGCCCTCGATGCGATTCTTTCGTGGCGGCTTGGCCAGTACCTCTTGACGCGTTTCTACGACCCAAAGGTGGTCGCCGACCAGGATCTCGAGAGAGAGGACGCCAGTGGGGTGCACACCGCCGACGTCCACGGTCTGGCAATCGACGCGCAGGGCGGGTTGCTTACTTATATGACCCTGAAGCAACCCGAAGGCTTGGAAGGACATCTCTACGGCAGCCCAGAGCGTCCGTCCCTTCCGTGCGAGGAGGTGCACGGGCGTAACTGGCAGGACAGCATTGTCAATGCAGCTGATATTCCCGCCGAGCAATGTTGGGAGGCTGCCCGCTTCGTCACCGACCAGCGAAGGCGAGACGATCCCCTGATCCATCGCGGCGCCCTGGAGATCGGGCTCGCCGCCGCCCGACTCGCCTGCAGGCCGGCATTCTCCAACCGCGTGAGGCTCGTCACCGGCGATCTCGATCCCGAGATCGCGCTCCGCAATCTCCGCTACTTCTTCATTCCGGTCGCAACGTTTGCGCCTCATCACGTGAGCCTGCCCGACGGCCATCCCCTTCGCCCTCGCTACAGCGATCATCCGACAGCGCCTTTTCTAGCCAATGTGTCTGACATGGACTGGGCCACCTTCGTGCGCTGGGCGGACATCGACCTTGCGCTCAACTCCGGCGAGGAGGAGACCTATGTTCGATTCCTGTTGCTCCGGCAGTTTGTGAGCGTGAAAGAGTCGTCGCTCAAGGTGCCTAATCAACCTCAGGAGCAGTCGCCATATCCCATCGACGCGCTGACTTCGCCTTCCTCGCTCGGTGCATCTGATGCCCTTTGGAGGAGCGCGACCACGGGAGCGATCCCATGGCAGGCGCTTGCGCTCGGACCTGGCGAGCCATTGCCCCGTGACCGTGTTTGTTGGATTGTCGAGGGGTTCGCTCAGGCACTCACCTTCCGCGCCGAAGGCCTCGCCCATCTGGCCGGCATTGGACCGGAGGTGTGCTTTGTGCCGCAGGAATCACTGGCCGCGTCAATCGCGGCGCTGGACGCGGCCACGCCGCTGCGAGTCCTGACCACGACACGCGAGGATTTCGAGAGCTTCTGGAGGCAGCGCCAGGCGCTGTTTGAAACGTCGTCGGAGAAGCTCTACGGGATGACTGAGATTGTCAGTGCCACCAGAACCTGAAGCCCACCAGGCCTTTTACGCGGAGCTGACCTCTCGCAACCGAGGTCTCATCTCACCCGACCTTCAGCTTGCTCTACGGAACGTTCGTTTCGTTGTCGCCGGCTGCGGTTCCACCGGCGGAGCCGTCCTGATGCCGTTGGTTCGCACCGGCGCCGAGAAGCTCGTCCTTCTTGACCCCGGCGAGTACGAGCTGAACAACCTCAATCGACAGGATGCGTCGCTGGCCGACATCAACCGAAACAAGGCGCGCGCCTGCGCGGATCGGCTGCTCGCGGTCAATCCGTACTGTTCCATTGAAGTTCACGAGGAAGGTGTCGAGCCGGTGGCCATCTCGGGAATCCTGCGTGAGGGCGACCTCGTATTCGATGCGATTGACGTGACCACGCAGGAAGGCATCTTGGCCAAGCTGGCGCTGCATGAGGCCGCCGTCGCGAAGCGCCTCACCGTGTTGACTGCATACGACATCGCTGCGACCCAGTTCATCGAGATCTTCGACTACCGGCGGCTGCGCCAACCGCTTGCAGGCCGCATCAAGAATCCGGCTGCCGGACCTGAGTCAGTGCTGCGAAGCCTCATACCGCCGCTTGCGCTGCCGCGCGAGATATTCGCAGTCCTGCTTGAGCGCCGGCGTGATTCCAACCTCGGCTTTCCGCAGCTCGCGATGACCTCCACGTTCCTCGGCGCGCTGGCGGTCGCGATCGTCCTTCGCCTGGTAGCCGGCAAACCTGTCAAGCGTCGCATCCGCGTCGACCTTGGTGACCTCGCGCGCCCTTCCCTTAGACGGGCCGCCGGCAATGTGAGAACAAAGCTCGAGCTTGCGGAGCTCTGGATGAAGATGAGATGACGGAGCGGGTCAAGGGCCTGGTGTTGGCGGACGGAGCGAATGAGTTCGGCGGCTTCATCGCCCTTCTCCAGGCTGCCTGGAGGTGGCCGGGCTTGCGACGCGAGATGCTCCATGCGTCTGGCTACGTGCAGCACAGGATGTGGTTCTCGTTCCCGTTCACAGTCGGGATCCTGAGTTGGTGGGAGGACGAGGCCGCGGCTTACCGCTTCGCCCAACTTCCAGCTCATCTCGAGTTCTGGGAGTGGGCAACACGACCCGGCCGAACCAATGGCGGCTGGCTGGCGTTCTACTCGTTTGCTCATGGGGGCCCGCTTTGGGGTACTGGCGTGCGCACGCAGGTGATGCGCTTCGGCCGATTCACGCCGCCGCCTGACGGCCAGCCGCCCAGGGGCACGCCGGTACAACGGCGTGCAGCGAAACCACGCAGCTGAAGCCTCTTTACTGGGCGCTAGCCATCACGATGGGGGAGGCAGCTGCGCGCAGGCTGTCGCCATCTCGCTCACGCGCATGGCTCGCTGCGTATCCGCTCTTGGGCGCGGCAGCCCTGGCCTTCCACGCACCCAGAAAAGTCCACGCAGATCGCGGCTCCCTGGCGCTCTTGATCGGAGTGCCGCTTGTGCTCGCCGGCTACCCGCTCGGCTGCGCACTGCTGCGCCACCAAGCGTCGGGACCGCCTCCGGATCCACTGGGCCTCGAGCTCGTTGCGGTGGCGGGCGTCGTGGCGCCTGTGGAAGAGATCACGTGGGGCCGGCTTGTCGAGCCCCGCATCGGCATTCCCCTGACGGCCGCCCTCTTCGCCGCAAAGCACGTGGTCATCGATGGAAAGTGGCGGAGGGCCGCCGGGCTTGCGCTCTTTTGGGTCGGCCTCGGCCTGGTGCGGACCCGCTCCGCAAGGTTGGCGCTCGCCTTGCACATCGCGACCAATGCTTCAGGCGTTGCGTTGGGACATCTCCGGGGCCAGGACTCTTTCTGAACCGTTAAAGCTGATGGCAGCCGAGGGTGGGCTATGCATCCGTTTCGGATGAGGAAATCTGGTCGGTCTCTTGCCCCACGGCAGCTTCCGCGTTCTCAATGAGCGGATCGTCGTCGCTCGCAGAGTAGCGATCGCGGACTTCGGCCCCGCCCGCCTCGGAGTCGCCGATCCCTTCTTCGGAGTCGGTCGCCACCAGTTCGCCTGCCTGTCGATCTTCTTCGAGCAGCTGCGAGTACGCACGCTCAGCCTCGTCCAGGGTCGGGTACTCCCAGAACTCTGTTCCAGGCGGAACCTCGGCGCCTTCGGTCTCATCCAGGCCGTGTTGAAAGATATACGCCTGTCCATTGTTGGGATCCTGGATCAAAGAAATGAACCGTTCGCCCGTGAGCTCGGCGCGCTGGGCAGCCTGCCCATCATTCTCCAGATTGAAAAGACGACTGATGACTTGCTCTTCGCTTCTTTCTTCCATGTCCTGTCATTCTGGATCAACTGGAAACCAACCTCTCTCCGACACTTGTGTGCCGGTGTTACTGGGCTGCCTTACCAGAAGAAATGTCCCAGCAACGCCCCGAGCAGGACCGAGAGAGCCACTGCGAAGTACGGGTACCGACCCGACCACGTTTGGAGTCGCTGATCAATTGGCTCCCAGCGGCCCGCCTCGAGCACCGCATCGACAGCGGCGATTCCGAACAGCATGGCCAGCACCACCAGCGCGACGATCGTGATGCCGCCAGGGACCACCATCAGCGTTTCACTCCCCGACGGGGCGACCACAGCCAGTGGCCGAGGATGAAGCTCACGGCCAGGACGCCGGCGATGGTCGCCGGCTTCTCCACCGCATATGAGCACCGGATGTAGAAGGTGATCGGCGCGTGCCCGCTGCTGTCGCCCAGCGCAATGGTCTCGTAGCCGAGCAGCAATGCGCCGAGCAGCAGGAAGATGACGAGCCCGGCCTGAACCCAGATGGCGGGGTTGCGCAGTCGCCGACGCCGGGGGCCGATCATCGCGAGCCCCCAAAGCGCGCCCGGAGGCGCGCCGCAACCCCACCCGCCAGGAAAGCAACGACGGCCCAGATCACGATTCCCGGAATCGGAAAGAGCGGGTCTGGATTGCGCTTGCCGGTGCAGCTGGCGAGCAGGTCGGGGGCGTAGACGCTCGCTTTGAAGATCACCCAGACGGCCAGCGCCAGCAAGCCTGCGGCGACGCCGCCAAACGCGACCACCCGCGCGTTGATCCGGAACCGGCGTCGCGGGGTCAACCCCACAGGTAGTGCCCAAACAAGAGGCCGGCGGCGAGCCCGGCCGGCACGAGCCATGTCTCGAGCTGCGCCATCCACCTTCGCCGTGGGAGCACTGCGATGCCGGGCATCCCGGCCAGCATCATCAGCAGCTCCCACGCAGCAAGCAGAAACAGGACGGCGATCAGCCAGAACGCCGACGCCGAGATGACGACGTCCCAGTTGCCGCGGAACAGCAAGAACGCCCCAGCCCAGCCGATTCCGATGAGCGCACCGGCGAAACGTCCGGCAGGAGCTGCGCGTGCGCGGTGCATCCGCTGTGGGGTCGCGATGCGCTGAACCTGCTGGATCAAAGGCTGCATGCGGCGCATTTTCGTACTTGAGCCATCAATTCGGATGGGTCGACCCCGGTCTTTTTGGGGATGCCATGCGCGGAGGCCCATCGTTCACATCGAAGCCTCAGAGCTGCACAGGCGCTCGCGGCTTCGTGATGTGTAAGCCGCGCTAGGCGGTGAACTCCTCGGCGAGCAGATCCATCAGCAACCCGTCGTGCCACGTGCCGTCTGAGCCGCGCTCGTACTTGCGCATGATCCCGACGGGTCTGAAACCCACTTTGCCGTAACACTTGATCGCGGCGGTGTTGTCCGCCGCCGGGTCGATGACCAGCCGGTGAAAGCCTTCGTCGACGACCAGGTGCCTGGCAAGCGTCCTAACGGCGTCCGTGCCGACGCCGCGGCCGTGGATAGACGGATCCAGGTAGATGTCGATGCTGGCGTGGCGATAATCGCGCTCCGTCTCTTCGCTCCATTGAATTGCGCCGACGATGCGTCCATCGAGCTCCACCGCCATCGTGCTGGCTTCCGGGTCCGCGAGATCTGCCGTCACCTCCGACGCCATGTCGGCCTCGCCTCGCCACCACCGGTACACCTCAGGCGTCGCCCGGATCCTGGCGAGCGCCGGTATGTCATCGGTTGTGGCGGGCCTCAACGACACCATCGCGCCGCGCAAGATGCCGTCCATCAGGTATCGCTCGCCGCAGGCTCCTGACGCAGCC
This sequence comes from Candidatus Dormibacteraceae bacterium, assembly GCA_041497375.1. GTDB lineage: Bacteria > Chloroflexota > Dormibacteria > Dormibacterales > Dormibacteraceae > Palsa-872. The sequence continues at coordinate 9,448 of JBGQGI010000008.1, forward strand.
GATCGATCACCTGCATGAAAGCTTCGTACGGCTGAGCTCCGAGGACGAGGTAGCGCCTGCCGAAAATGTGAGCGGGAATCGCATTGATCCCCACCGACTCGGCCAGCCGCCGGTTGTCATCAAGAATTTGCTCGTAATGACCATCCTCGATGGACTGCCTCAGCTCGACTGGATCAAGACCAACCTCGGTTCCGATACGCACGAGATCGTCGACATCCTCCAGCTTGCCGGTCAGCTCCCAGTGGGCCTTGAAGAGCGCCCGATGCATCTCATCGAACTTGCCATGCTCGCGCGCGAACTCGGCTGCGCCCAGCGCCTTTCGCGAGTTGATGAGCACATCCCGCTGCTTCATGACAAGACCCACCGCGTCGGCGACGTCATCGAGACGGCTCCGCATCTGCTCCGAGCGTGCTCGTCCGAAATATGCCTCGCGTTGGGTGCCTTCGATCGGCGTTTCCGGGTGCAGCTCGAAAGGGAGCCACGTCAGGTCAACGAGGCCTTCCTGCTCGAGTCGCTCGACTCTGACCGAGTCGATGTAGCACCAGGGTCAAACGTAGTCGGAGAAGACGACAAGATCCGCCGGCGCCGTTGTGGTGCTCATCGAGACCAGCCTACCGGGGTGGAGGTAGAGACACGATGATCGCCGCCGCGGCCAGCACTCCTGCCAGCGCGGCGAGCTCCCAACGCCCTCGCCCCAGGCGGGCCACGTACAGGGCAATCGCCACGAGCGGCACCTTGATGAGTAGACCCTGGCCGTATGCGGTGCTCATGAGGTCCCGCCACTGGCCGAGGTGCAGAACCGCGAGGGCGATGCCGCTTAGAACGAGCAAAGCTGCCGACCACGCCGCCGCGCGTCCGAACCCTCCTGCCGGCGCAATCGTGAAAGCCGCGAGGCCGCCCACCCAAGTGCCCATCGCGAAGACATGAACCGCATTGAGCACGAGTCCCATCGGAAACGGCAACGCTGGAATCGCGTGCGCCGCGGTGGCGTCGACCAAAGCCAGCGCGAGCCCCAATCCGGGGATCGACCAGCGCAGCCATGGCGCTTGCCGCAGCGCGCCGAGAATCGCCCACAGCACGAGGGCGGCAGCCAGCCGCAGGGCCAGCACCCGCCCAAAAGGCGAGGACAGGGCGCTGGTAAGCGCGTCCCCGTCGAAGGTCTGCGCGGGGTCGAGGCTGGCCGTTTGCGCGAACAGGGCGAGTGGTTCGGCAACCAGTAGAAGGGCGACACCGGCACGGGCCAGGCGCAGCGGGCGCAGGTCCTTGGCGACGAACAGGCAGTAGATGGAGGCGCCGAAGCCCAGGGCGTAGCCCGCAAAGTGCAACCACCGGCTCAGCGCCTGCAAAGCGAGGCCGATCGGCGAAACCAGGCCGAGGTCGCCCGCGCCCAATCCAGGCGCCTGCACCGGGCTCGCATGCCCGACGTTGAACGTGAACTCGCCGCGCGAGGGATGGGTGTCGGCGGCGACCACAGTCCAGATGACTGCGTAAGTACCGGCCAGACTCCCGGTCAGGGCCACCGAAAGGTGCTGCCCCTGGGCCCTCGCAAGGCCGTCCTGCACGAGCGTCCCATCTGGGCCGTAGACGCTGATGCCGCGGCCCGCAGGCGTCACCGGCTCCGAGAACAGAAGGTCGACGGTGGTTGGCGTCGCTTCGAGAGTGACGCCGGGAGCGGGGTTGGAGATGACCAGCCGGGCGTGAGCTGCGGCGGTGATCGGGAGGAGCGCCAGCGCGCCGCCGATGATCCCGGCGAGGACGACTCGCCTCAGTAAGAAGGCGCGGGTGTTGGCAGCGGCGCCGCCACGGCCTCCGGACCACGGGCGCGGCTGATCCTGATGACGAGGCCGGCGGCGAGCAGGCAGAGGAGGCCGGACGTCATGAACGCGAGCTGGTAGTCGCCGAAGTACGTCCTGACCGCGCCGGCGCCAAATGCCGCTGCGGACGCCCCCAGCTGATGGGACGCGAAGATCCATCCATAGACGACTCCCACGTTCCGCTTGCCGAACGTGTCCGCCGCCAGCGCTACGGTCGGCGGCACCGTTGCGACCCAGTCGAGTCCGTAGAAGACGATGAAGAGGATCAGGCCGAAGTACTGGACCCCGAAGGCGTAGGGAAGGAAGAGCAGCGACAGCCCGCGCAGCCCGTAGTACCAGAAGAGCAGCCAGCGCGAATCCATACGGTCGGTGAGCCACCCGGAGATCATCGTGCCGGCGACGTCGAATATGCCGATCACCGCCAGCAAGCTGGCGGCCGTCACCTCCGGCAGCCCATGGTCCATGGACGCCGGGATCAGATGGGTCCCGATCAGCCCGTTGGTGCTCGCGCCGCAGATGAAGAAGCTGACGGACAGCAGCCAGAAGTTACGGTTGCGCACCCCCATTGCAAGGCCGCCGAGGGTGGCGCGCACGGGATTGCGCAGGGGCGGCGCGGGCTCGTCGGCTTCGGTGGCGCCGTACGCGCGCAGGCCGATGTCGGCCGGCCGATCGCGCATCAGCAGGATCACCAGCGGCACACCGATCAGCGCGGCGCCGGCCACGAGCAAGGCTGACGAGCGCCACCCAACGTTCACGGCCAGCCAGGCCAGCGCCGGGAGAAAGATCAGCTGCCCAGTCGCGCCCGCTGCGGTGAGCGCGCCGAGGACCAGGCCGCGTCGCTGCACGAACCACCGGCTGGCGACGGTTGCGGCCAGGACGCTGGCCATCGAGCCGGTGCCGATGCCGACCACAACCCCCCAGAGCAGATCGAGCTGCCAGGGCTGGTTCATGAAGATCGTGAGGGCGGAGCCGGCTGAAACAGCCATGAGCGCTCCCACCACCACGCGGCGCAGGCCGAATCGTTCCATCAACCCGCCGGCGAATGGGGCGAAAAGGCCGAAGAGCAGAAGGTTGATCGAGACGGCGACCGAGATGGTGGCCCGCGACCAGCCGAACTCGTGCTCGAGAGGGACGATCAGCGTGGCCGGCGTGGACCGGAATCCGGCTGCGGCCAGCAGCGTGATCCACGTGACCACGGCTACGACCCAGGCGTAGTGGACTCGCTTCACCAAGAATCCGGAACTCCGGGCACCACGCCGACTATTCCGCGATACGTCGCGATAATGCCTGCGTGAAGGGCTCCGCCCTTGCCCGCAAGCTGCTCGTCCAGCCTGGCCAGCAGGTGCTTCTCATGAATGCGCCTGCAGGCTACATGGACCAGTTGCAGCCGCTCCCTGAGCAGGCTTCGGCCGCCGAACAGGGGAATGGTCCATACGACGTGGTCCAACTGTTCTCGCGGGATCGCGCCGAGCTCGAGAGCCGTGCAGCTGCCGCGATGAAGTTGGTCAAGTCGGGCGGCGTCCTGTGGATGTCCTACCCGAACCCGTCAAGCGGGCCGAGCTCGGACCTGATGCGCGATCACGGGTGGGGCGTGCTGCATGCGGCCGGCATGGTTGCAGAGACGCACGTACAGGTTGACGAGCAGTGGATGGCGATCCGATTCCGACCCAGTGGTGAGGTGACAGGGGAGGGACGGGTTGAGGCGGCGATCCCGCCCGCGGATTTGCTTCCGGTGGGACGCAAGGCGACGCTGGCCTACCGCCTCGTCCGCCTGGTCGCCATTCCGGCTCTGCGTCTCGCTTTCAAATTTCGAGTCAGCGGCCGCGAGAACATTCCTCGCACCGGCGCCTATGTCGTTATCGGCAACCACCTCGGCTGGCTGGATGCGCTCACGCTCCTGATCGTGTTTCCGATCGAGCCGCGCGTGCATTTCCTGGCGGACCCGACAGGCATGATGCGGCGGCGCCTCGAGTGGGCGCTGATCAAAGCAACGGGCGGCGTCGTACCGGTCGACCGGGCCCTGCGCCATGACCCGCGCCTTTTCCGACACGTGTTTCGCTGCTTGGAGCTGGGAGGTGCAGTCGCACTGTTTCCGGAAGGCGACATCGGACTACGAGAGGGCGAGCTCCAGCCTTTCAAGCGTGGCTTTGCGCACTTCGCCGTGGAAGGCAGCGTTCCTGTGGTGCCGGTCGGGCTGTCCGGCACCAAGGACCTGTGGCTGGGCAAGAAGGTCGAGGTGTTCATCGGAGAGCCGATCTCGCCGGCGGGCAAGACCGTTGACGAAGTTCTAAGCCTTGGCGCGGAGGCGGTCCGCCACCTGCTGCCTGCGTACGTGGAGCCGCCCGGCATGAAGCCGCTACGTCGCTGGCTGACCGGTCTCTTCTGAAATTCCGGCCGTCCGAACGAGCTCATGCGTGCGGGGTGGCACGACGGGTGGGACGAGATTGACAAAAGGCGACGGGAGTAATTCCGGCGAGCGAAGCGATGCCGGTGTGACACAAGCTCTTTCAGACTCGCCCCGCCCTTCGCTCGTTCGGACGAGCGGACCGCTGTCCCATCCCCGGCTTCGCTCGCTCGCCGGGCCTTCTCCACGGCCTCTTTTTCAGACTCGCTCCACCCGTCGTGCCACCGCGCACGTTATCGCTAGTTCACACGCTGGCAATCAGTCTTTGCTATTCGGCGGAATCTGGTTCTCGGGCCGGGTCGTTCTCAGGGAGCACGTCGCAGGCCCAATCCGAGCGTTTCCAATCCGGCACCGGCGGTCTCGCCGTCTTCTGGGGGACGAACTTGGACCGCTCGACCAGCTGGTAGCGGTGAATGTATCGCGGGCAGTTGGGAAACACCTCGCGGACGTCCACCCGCACGATGAACTGGGCGTATGGATACGAGGCCATGAGCTCGTCGTTCTCGTCGATCCTCGCGGTGCCGTTGACACGCATCCTGTTGCGGCGCTCGAAATCGACGAACAGCATCCCGACCTCGCCCGTCGCCAGCGCGTTACCCATCGACAGGTACATCCCGTTGCCGTCGTAGTTAGGAAAGGCGAGGGTGCGCTCGTCGAGCACCTTCACGAATCCGGGATCCCCTCCTTTATATGAGCAGTTCGGCCTGCCCTCCGGGTCGACGGTTGCCAGGAAGAACATGTCCCTGGCCGCGATGAACTCCGCGTCGCCTTCGTCGATGACGTCGTGAACGATCCGTTCTTCGATCCGATCCGCGAGGCGGCGTGTGTCAAATCGGTCCTGCAGGCGTCGCTGCGCGTCGTGGTAGAGCTGCGTCATGGGACGAAAGTCTAGGTTGGCGTGTGACGGAGATTACGGATGCGTGAGTTCCGCCTGGCTCCCGTTGCTGCTCGGTCCGATCTCCGTGCCATCCTCGGGCTCCAGCAGCGCATCGACGCCCGCCACGAGAGGCGCGCCTCGAAGGGCGTCGGCGATCTTGCGGAGCGTCTCGTTGGTCACCTGGCGCCCGCGCCGTGCCCCCGAGATGGTCGAAGGGCTGCAGCCTGACGCCCTGGCAAGGTCGGTCGCGCTCCAACCACGGCGTGCGAGCTCGCGGTCGATTCGAGTCGGGCTGATGCGTACTCCCATACGATTCGAATCGCTCTACCGAGCCGGGTTACACGAAAGGGCAAACCGAGGCGTGGTGGGCGTATGGTCCGAGCGACGTGCGGACCCTGCGCCTTTCAGACCGTCAATGGCGGATCTACGTGGCCGTCTGGCTGGTTGCGCTGGCCGCCGTGATCGGAGTTGCGGCCGGCAATATCGCCCCGAAGCTGCTCGACCGTCCGCCAGTGCCGACCCTGATCGGCGACATCGTGATGAACCCGCCGGTCGCCGCCCCCGCTTTCAGCCTGGTTGATCAGAAGGGTTCCACCGTATCCCTGTCCCAGCTCAAAGGAAGGGTCGTCGCGCTCACGTTCCTCGATACCCAGTGCACGTCTCTCTGCAAGCTGCAGGCGAGCCTTCTCGGTGGTGTGCAGGCGGACCTGGGCTCCAGCGTCCCGCTCACGCTGGTGGTCATCAGCGTCCACCCCGAGGCCGACACGCCGGCCGCGATCAACACCTTTGCCGCCGCCCACGGATTGAGAGAGCCGTACGCCTGGCTCAACGGTTCGAAATCGCAGCTGGCCGGCGTTTGGGGCGACTACGGGATCACCGTCCAGCCGGCAGCCGGCGACCTCGCACACAGCTCGGTGATCTACCTGCTCGACAAGCGCGGAAACGAACGCGTCGAGTTCGCCGATGTGCCCGACCCGACCTGGCTGGAGAGCGACATAAGGCTGCTGGCAAAGAGCTAAAACCTCGTTAACTGGCACTGCCGTGCGAGAAACTTCGGGCAAGTGCGCACGAATTTGCCCATTTACAAGCAGTCGCCGGGTTGATATGTTCGCG